>JAEXTK010000277.1 GCA_023406985.1 Spirochaetota bacterium
CGCTAAGGATGTCCGCCATGGAACCGATCAGGGATCTGTCGTGGATGGCCCAGCTCGCGCTCGGCCCCCTGGAGCGTTTCGAACTCAACGGATGGGCGGTCGCCGCCGTCGGGACCGGGGCGGGAAGCGCCGCGGCCGGCGGTAAAGGCGCCCAGAGATCGGGATCGACCTACCGTTTCCGGCTCCTCTTCTCCGAGCCCGCCGACCGGCGGCCCGTATACGCGGTAAATCTGGAAAATTCTATCCTGGGCGGGTGGGTGATCTCGGAGCAGGAAGGCTCGACCCACCGCATCGTGGACCGACTCTCCCTCCCCCTCTCGTATGAAGAATTCCGGATCCGCGCGCTGGAGCGCGCGCTGGAACGCCTCGGCCGCAGGGAAAACGACGCCGCCGCCGAAAAAAAGCTCAAGACTTCTTCGACTTCGTCCGATAATCAACCCGACTAGGTTTCGGCTCCGGCGTCCGCGCCGGTCGGGACTCCCTATTACGAGCATCGGCGCACAAGAACGCGGCCTTGAGTCCTTTTTGGGACCCGCGGCGGCGATTTTTACGGGCGCCCTCTATTCGGGATCGTAGGGCATGGATGCCCCTCGACATAGTTCCATCAAGGAGGATGACATGATCATCAACCACAACCTGAGCGCGATGTACGCCGATCGCAGCCTCAGGTCCACCCAGGTTTCCCTCGACAAGTCGATGGAAAAACTCTCGTCCGGCATGCGCATCAACCGCGCCGGCGACGACGCCTCCGGCCTCGCCGTCTCCGAGAAGATGCGCAGCCAGATCCGCGGCCTGAACCAGGCCTCCACGAACGCTTCCAACGGCATCTCGTTCATCCAGACGAGCGAGGGGTACCTCCAGGAATCCCAGGACATCCTGCAGCGCCTCCGCGAGCTCTCCGTCCAGTCCGCGAACGGCATCTACACCGACGAGGACCGCATGCAGATCCAGGTCGAGGTGTCCCAGCTCATCGACGAGATGGACCGCATCGCGAGCCATGCCCAGTTCAACGGCATGAACCTCCTGACCGGCCGCTTCGCGCGCGAGGGCGGCGAGAACATCGTGACCGCCTCCATGTGGCTGCATATCGGCGCCAACATGGATCAGCGCGAGCGGGTCTACATCGGCACCATGACCGCCGCGGGACTCGGCGTCCGCAATTCCGGCGACGGCACCATCATCACCCTCGCGACTCCCGACGGTTCCAACCGGGCCATCGGCAACATCGACGAAGCCCTCAAGAAGATCAACAAGCAGCGCGCCGACCTCGGCGCCTACCAGAATCGCCTTGAGCACGCCATCCGCGGCATCGACGTCGGCGCGGAGAACCTGCAGGCCGCCGAGTCGCGCATCCGCGACACGAACATGGCCAGCCAGATGGTGAGCTTCATGCGCGACCAGATCCTCTCCCAGTCCGGCAGCGCGATGTTGGCGCAGGCCAACCAGCGGACGACCTCAGTCTTGCAGCTTCTCCAGTAGCGTTGTATACTTACCGGCGAGCGGATTTCGGTCCGCTCGTCGGTTTTCCGTCCTCCGCGCACGCGGGAGACGGGCCTGATCTTTGACAGATACCCTCGCAGTGGGCGCGAGGCGGTACGGAGCACGTCTCGGGGAACAACCCTCTGGGTTCCCGATGCGTACTCCGTTCCGCTCACGGAAAGTTCGGCGGGATCGGCGCGATGTTCCCGCAGGATGCTCCGGTCGCGCGGTTCGACCGTCGGCTACGGATAGCCGTAGGTACCATCGCAAGGAGGGTCATATGATCATCAATCATAACATGAGCTCCATGTATGCCAATCGTCAGCTCGGGGTAACCCAGGGCGACGTGGCGAAGAGCATCGAAAAGCTGAGCTCCGGCCAGCGGATCAATCGAGCGGGCGATGACGCCTCCGGACTCGCGGTCTCCGAGAAAATGAGGGGACAGATCCGGGGACTCAATCAGGCCGATCGAAACATCCAGAACGGGGTTGCCTTCATTCAGACGACGGAGGGTTACCTCCAGGAGTCGCAGGATATCCTGCACCGTCTGCGTGAGCTCTCCGTGCAGTCCGCGAACGGTATCTACACGGATGAGGACCGGATGCAGATCCAGGTCGAAGTGTCTCAGCTGGTCGACGAGATCAACCGCATCGCCAGCCACGCGCAGTTCAACGGGATGAACATCCTCACCGGTTCGTTCGCCCGCAATTCCGCCGTGAACCGGACCATGCAGTTCCAGGTCGGCGCCAATATGGACCAGAATGAACAGGTCTACATCGGCACCATGACCGCCCAGGCTCTTGGCTTGCAGGGTGCTCAGGGTGATGCCGCCACCATCACCATCGCTACGCCCGAAGGCGCCAACCAGGCCATCGGTGCGTTGGACTCGGCTCTCAAGCAGATTTCGAAGCAGCGCGCCGATCTCGGCGCCTACCAGAATCGCTTCGAGATGGCCTCGAAGGGCGTCGCCGTTGCGGCGGAAAACCTTCAGGCTGCCGAATCCCGGATCCGCGATGCGGACATGGCGTCGGAGATGGTCGACTATACCAAGAACCAGATCCTGTCGCAGGCGGGAAGCGCCATGTTGGCCCAGGCCAACACGCGGACCCAGTCGGTGATGCAGATTCTTGGCTAGGAACCGAACGAACCGTTAGTTTGAGAAGGCGCTACGAGAGACCTCTGGACGTCGTCTTTCGAAACGCGAGGACGGGAGAAGATCGCGCCCTTCTCCCGTCCTTTTCTTTTTACAGGGAGGTACCTATGGGTATTGCCGTCACCGGCGTCGGAAACGGATATCCGTCGTCGGAGCTCGTCGGAGACTTCGCTCCCCGTGCCCTCGCCCACCATAAACCCGCGGCCGCGCAAGCGGCCGAAGCCGCGCCCTCCGTCGCGGACATAGATTCTACGACCGCCGATCTGGAGCGCATCAGCCTCGCCTTCAACAAGAAACTCCGCTTCGTCGTCGACCGGGAATTGGAAGAGGTGATCGTCAAGGTCATCGATCCGGCGACCGATAAGGTTATCAAGGAACTTCCGCCCGAGGAATTGCAGCGCTTGCACCTCAAGATCAAGGAAATGATCGGGCTCCTGTTCGACGAGCGCGCATGACGATAAGGCGGGAACGAGCGCGGTAGATGTCCGACACCTATATTCCCGGCGTAAAGAGCAAATTCGAGACCGACAAGCTCATCGCCGATCTCATGAAACTCGAGCGCGTTCCGAAGGAACGCGCCGAGAAGAACGTCGAAACGCTCAACACCCAAAAGACCATCTGGCAGGACGTCGGGCGTCGTATGTCTACGCTCAGGGAAAGCGCCCGCTCCCTCTATTCCTTCCAGAATCCCTTCAACGAACGCGTCGCGCGGTCCGCGGACGAGGCGGTCCTCACCGCGGCCGCCACGCGCGAGGCCGTGGAGCAGGAGCGGACCTTCCTCGTGAAGCGCGCCGCGTCCGCCGACCGGTTCCTCTCCGACCCGCTCGATCCGTCCTTCCGCATCGAAGCCGGCGACTACGAATTCGCCGTGGGAGAGGAAAAGGTCGCGTTCAGTTTCCGCGGCGGCACCCTCAAGGAATTCGCCGAGGCCCTGAACCGGCGGGGCAAGGACAAGATCCGCGCCTCGACCATGGTCGTCGAACCGAACACGAACTCCCTCGTCATCGAGTCCACGGTGACCGGCTCGGCCAATCGGCTCGGGTTCAAGAAGGACGCCGAGAAGCTCGCCCTCTCCGCGGGCCTCCTCGATCGCGTCGACGACCGGGAACGGAAACTCGACGTCGCGAAGGCCGAAGCGCGCGGTCCGCTCGGGACCGGGCCGGGGACTCTCGTTTCCGCCGCGGAGGATTCCCTCAAAGTGGCCGCCGGCGGCGCCGCGCGCCTCGGAGTCGCCCCGACCGTCGCGATTTCCGGCGCGCTCTCCTTGGAGCTGGAACTCGCGGTCAGGTCCCGCGTCGATGAGGCGAAGAGCGTCGAAGGGCCCCCGCCGGGACCGACCCTGCCGGCTTCGGGCGCCGCGACCTACGGCGGCGTGACCGTGGAGAACGATCCCTCGACGGTTCCCCTCCCCGCGTGGACGCCTCCGCCGGCCCCTCCCCGCGTGGACGACCTGGGAGTCCTGAGCCTCGTTTTTTCCGACGGGACGACCGCCGCGCTGCCGCCGGTGCGGGACGGCGACGAAAGCGAGCGCTATCGTTACCGACTCGCGGACTACGGCCAGGGCAAGGAGCTCGTCGCCGTGGAGCTCGCCAACCGCAACACCCATCGCGACCTCGAACTACGCTCCGCCCGCGTCTTCGATCCGGAGGCGAGCGGCGGCTTCAAGCCCCGCAGACCCATCTCCGCCGCGGGCGACGCGACGGTCGTCATGGACGGTATCGAGGTGACCCGCTCGTCTAATGAAATCGAGGATCTCATCCCGGGCGTCCGCATTACCGTGCGGTCGAGCTCGGAAAAGCCGGTGAAGCTCAACGTGGAACCCGACCGCGACGCCGCCAAGGAAGCCGTCATCTCCTTCGTCGGCAACTACAACCGGCTCGTCGCCGAAGTCAACGTGCTCACGCGGACGGACAACGCCATCGTCCGGGAACTAACCTACTTGGATGACGCCGAGAAGACGGCGATGGAAAAAAAGCTCGGCGCGCTCCAGGGAGACTCCACGCTCAACCAGCTCAAGACGAACCTCCAACGGGCCGCCGCCTCGCCCTACGCCACGAGCGCCGAACAGCAGATGGCCTTGCTCACCCAACTCGGCGTCTCCACCGACGCGCGGCGGGCGGGAGGCGGCGGTTATGACGCGACGCGGCTCCGCGGTTACCTCGAAATCGACGAGAAAGCCTTGGACGCGGCGATCCGGGACCGGCTTCCCGCGATCCGCGAACTCTTCGGCAACGACACCGACGGGGACCTCATCATCGACTCGGGGTTCGCCTTCACCGTCGACTCCATCACGAAGCCGTTCGTGGAAACCGGCGGCATCCTCGCGCTCAAGACGGGCACGATCGATACGAAGGTGGCCCAGGAAAAGCGCCGGATAGAGACGCTCGATCGGCAGCTCATCGCGAAGGAAGACGACCTCAAGCGCAAATATGGACTCATGGAAGGTTCGCTCAATCGAATGGAGCGGACCTCATCCTCGATAGATCAATTCAACAATCGCTCGGGCGAATAGCGGGTACGTGAGGACGGATGTATGGTAGTTACGGTCAACGGTCGGGCGCTGGATATCACCTTGGAGAACGAGCGGACGCTCGGCGACGTGCTCGCGGGCGTGGAAAAATGGCTCCAGAATGAGGGCTTCAGCCTGAGCGCGCTGGAGATAGACGGGGAACGGATCGGGCTCGACGACCTGGAAACCGCCTGCGCCCGGGACATCGGCGGAATCGCGCGGATCGATATCGGCGCGTCCACGTGGGCGGAATTGATGCGGGAAGCCCTGGAGCGCTCGGCGGCCGTCCTCGCCGAAGTCACGGACCTTTCCGGCGCGGCCGGCGCGGCGGAACGGTGGGTCCCTTCCGCCGCGGCGAGCTTCCTCGCGGTCCGCGACGGCGAACTCCACGGACTCGTCGCGCGCGCCCTGCGGGGCACCCCGGACGAGCGCGAGAAAGCGGCCGCGGCGGTGCGGGAGCGAATCGGAGAGATCGACGACCCGCGGGCCGCGCTGATCGCGTTCCGATCCTCGCTGGAACCCATCGCGACGCGGCTCGAAGCGTTGCCGCTCGACCTCCAGACGAGGAAAGACGCGAACGCCGCGGAGACCGTGGCCGATTTCGCGTCCCTCATCACGAAACTCTTCAGGCTCCTTCCGCTTCTGCGATCGGCGGGTATATCATTGGACGACGCCCACGTGGAAGGGACCGCGTTCCGCCCGTACCTCGAGGAATTCGGCGCCGCGCTCAAAGAGCTCGGCGCGGCGTACGAGGGGGGAGACGCGGTGCTCGTCGGAGACCTCGCCGAGTACGAACTCGCGCCCCGCCTCCGATCGCTGGACGCCGCCCTCGCGCGCGTGCTCGCGCCCGTGGCTTAAGGAGGATCGCATGCCCTTACCTCCGCTTCAGGTTGAGTACCTCAAATCCAGCGACCCCTTCGCCGCCGTCGTCCTCTTCATCGTGCTCGGCGTCGCGGTGGTCATCCTCGTCACGCTCAACGTCATCAAGAACGGCATAGGCATCGGGTCCGGCCTGGGCGGCGGCTCCCGCGGCACGCGCTTCAGCCGCTTCGCGCTGCGCCGGGCGGTTGCTTCCTGCGGCCTCGATTCGCGGCAGATGGCCTTCCTCGAGTCGGTGTTCCGCTCGGCTTCCATCTCCGATCCGGTGAAAGCGCTCGCCAACCCGCCGCTCCTGGACCGGATTTTCAAGCGGGCCTACCGCCTGATCGATTCGGACGGCGAAAACGGCGCCGAGGCCGAAGCGAAGAAGACGCTCCTTTTCTCCGTCCGTACCGCCATCGCCTCCGCGAAGGGGGCCACGGGCACGATCCGCACCACGAGGCAACTCACCGAGGGAACCGCCGCGACCATCCTGGGTCCGACCGGCGATAAATACCCGGTCAAGATCATCTCCGCCCATGGAGAGCGTCTCGTCGTCGAAATGCCGGTCAACGCGCTCGGAGAACCGGTACGCATCGCGCGCGGCGCCAAGCTCGCGTTTTCCTTCCATGACAGCGCCCGACAGGGATATCGCTTTGAGACGCGCGTCGCATCCCTCACCTCCAACGCCCTGGAGCTGGCCCACGCCGACCGGCTCACGGCGCTGCCGAGCCGAAAATACCAGCGAGTAGAGACCAATATCTCCTGCTATTTTTCGGCGGTCCGCATCCTGCTGCAGACCGTCGATCGGAAGACCGTGAAGAAGACCGTGTCGGACGATCGTCGGACCATGGGTAACATCCTGGATCTATCCGCCGGGGGCTGCGCGATCAAGACCGCGGCGACGCTGAAGGCCGGCGACTACCTCAAGGTGGAGTTCGACGCCGCCCACGGGCGTACGCTCGCGGCGATCGGAAGGGTCGTGCGGACGAATCGCGCGGGAAGCGTCGGCGGCATCATGCACGTCCAGTTCGCGAAGGTGCCCGGCCGCGCCCTCAACGTGATCAACGCCCTGGTCTACGGCTATGACCAGGATTGACCCGCATCCTTCGATCGCTTACTATTTCGACAGATGAAAGTAGTCGATCTTAAGGATATCGTTCGCAAGGACGTCCCCATCTACTATCGCAGACTCTTCACGGGGACGGCGGTCCTCGACGTTCTCAACGAACGTCTGGAGCGGCGCATCGAATTCGCCATTGAGACGAAACCGACGGGCGCGAGCGAAATCGCGGTGAACGTCGTGGATGCGCTCGAATATCCGCTCGTTCCTGTTCTGCGCGAACTGCGCGCCAAAGTCGCCGTGCTCGACAAATCGGGAGCTCTACCCTGAAGGTTTTCGTTACCAGGGAGCGCGAAGAAACGATTCGCCTCGGCGAGCGGATCGGCCGACAATTGTCGCGCGGGAACGTCGTCGCATTGAAGGGCGGCCTCGCCGCGGGCAAGACGACGCTCACCAAAGGGATCGCCCGAGGCCTCGACGTCGCCGAAGACGTGACGAGTCCGACCTATACCATCGTATCCGAGTACCGCGGTCGCTATCCCCTCTACCATATGGACGCCTATCGCCTTTCGGGAGAAGAGGACTTCCTCTCCATCGGCGCCGAGGAACTCCTCTACGGGGACGGCGTGTGCGTCGTGGAATGGAGCGAGCGCGTCGAATCCTGCCTTCCCCCCACCGCGTACCGCGTAGCGCTTGAAGCGCTCGACGACGGAAGCCGCCGCATCACCCTGGAAGCGCCTCCGCTCGAGGAGGCCCTGTCGTGATCGCGCTCGCGCTCGATGCCGCCACCGACCTCCTTTCCGCCGCGCTCCAGACCGAGGAGGGCGTCTACTACATGGAGATCGACGCGGGCTTGCGCCACTCCGAACGCCTCATGGAAATGACCGATGCCCTCTTCGCCTCCGCCCGCGCGGCCCCCTCGGCGCTTGGCCTCGTCGCGTGCATGCGGGGCCCCGGCTCGTTCACCGGTCTGCGGATCGGCATGTCCGCGGCCAAGGGCATCGCGACGTCCCTCGGCATCCCCCTGCTCGCCGAGCCCACCCTCGATTGCCTATGGGCGAGCCGCGCCGCGTGGCCGGGCTTCGTCCTTCCCCTCATCGACGCCAAGAAGGGGCGCTGGTTCACCGCGGTCTATGCGGACGGGAAGCGGCTCACCGACTATCTCGACGCCGAACCCGAGGAAATCGCGGCATCGCTCGTCGGCGATCGCCCCGTCCTCCTGACCGGCTGCGACGCGCCGGCCGGCGCCGAGGCCCTCGCGCCCTTCATCGCCTCAGGCCGGCTCCGCGTGGACGGCGCCCATCGGCGCGGAGCGGCACGGGAGCTGCTCCGTTCGGCAATCGACCGTTATGGCCGGATAGGAAGCGGAGACGGTGATAGTATTGGACCGGAGTACTTGCGCAAGAGCGAAGCGGAGCTGACTCGCGAAGCGGCATCCCCAGTGCCACCAGCCGGAGGTTCGAATGAATAAACCGCCTACTCCCCCGCGCGGGGAACCGCTCGATGCCGAAGAGCTCGAGGCCTTGGACGAGGTCTCTCCCGACGAAGCCGTCGCGGTGGACGCGATTCCGGTCGACGTCATTCCGCCGCCCGCCGCCGCGGCCTTCGCGAACAGCATCTTCCCCGTCCTCCTCGTGGACGAGGATTTCCGCATCCGGTTCGCGAATCGGGCCTGCGACCGGCTTTTTTCCGGTTTCTATCGCCTCGCGGGCAGCCTCTTCACCGATCTCTTCGGGCGCTCGCTCGGCCCCACCACCCTCAAGGAGATACGCTCCGCGATCAGGTCCGCCGAGCGAGGCTACTCGTGGAAGGGCCTCATCCGGAGCAAGGCGCGCGAGGCAGGCACGATACTGACGAAGACGTACTTCGTTCCCGTGTACGCGAACGCGGAGTCGGCCCGGGCTCCCACCGAGTTCATCGTCCTCTTCGACGACGTCACCGAAGAGAACAAGGCTCTCCTGCGGAGCGTGTTCTTGAGCCTCCTGGAAGCCTCCAAGCTCAAGGACAACGATACCGGCAAGCACATCACCAGGGTAAACCGTTACGCCCGTCGCTTCGCCGAGGAGCTTTTCGACCACCCCGGCTACGATTCCATCGACCGGGATTTCGTCGACGATATCGGCTTCCTCGCCTCCATGCACGACGTGGGCAAGATCGGTACGCCCGACGACATCCTCAATAAGGAAGGCCCGCTCTCCGACTGGGAGTGGGCCATCATGCAGGAGCATACGAAGAACGGGGCGTACATCCTTTCCACCTACCCGAATCCCATGGCGCGCGAGATCGCGCTCAACCATCACGAGCGGTGGGACGGTACGGGATATCCGTTCAAGATCGAGGGGACGATGATTCCCCTCTCCGCGCGCATCGTTTCCCTCGTGGACGTGTACGACGCGCTACGGATGAAGCGGAGCTACAAGAACGCCTACAACCATCGGACCGCGGTCGCGAAGATCCAAGATTGGCGCGGGACCCATTTCGATCCCGCGCTCGTCGACGTGTTCGAGCGCATCGCCGACGATTTCGAGGTTATTTTCCGGACCAACGAGGACTGAGGGCGCGTTCCTAGACGGGCTCGCGTTCCGCTCCCAGATCCACGGGAGGGAGCGTGGGCGCGCTTTCCGCGGCCGCCCGGTTCTCCGCCATGATGGCGTCGAACACTTCGCGGCGGAACACCTTCACCGACCGGGGAGCGTCCACGCCGAGCTTCACCTGGTCGCCGCGGATCTCGATGACCGATACGGAGACGTCGTCCCCGATCATGATTTTCTCATTCACTTTTCGGGATAATATCAGCATGGCGTCTTCCTCGCGGCGGCGAGCTCGGCGACGATGTCGTGCTTGGTCTTCCATCGCGGATCGGTGAGGATGGACTGCCGCGCGAGCCGGCCTTCCCGGTTGATCACCAGCGGCCCCTGCAGGTTCGCGGTCATGGGCCCCCCGTCCGCGGGAATCGTCACGATGGAAAAGACCAGGACCGCGTCCGGATCGGTGATGCCGATCTCGGAGAGGTCCGAATCATCGATGTCCAGTTCGTAGTCGGGCCGGAACAGGAAGGGGTTCACCAAGACGAAGGCGATATGCTCCACGTCGACGGACTGGAGCCAATAGAACGGCTGCCGCTCCGCGTCCAGGATCACGTAATCCTTGAATTTTTCGAAGCCGAGAAGACCATGGGGGAAGACGATGCGCTGACGCTCGTCCACGTCGATGGTCCCGTACGCTTTTGTGTTGACTCTCATCGTTTCTCCTAGCGCAGGAAATCGAGCAGGGTCGGCTGCAACACCTTGGCGGCCGTCTGGAGGGCCGCCTTATGGGCGAATTCCAGCATGCCGAGGTCGGTCGCCGCCGCGGCGAAATCCAAGGACGATTCCCGCGCGAGGTTCGCGGTGACGTCCGGTATCTCCTCGTTGATCCGCTTCCAGGTGAGCTCGGCCCGCTCCTGTCGGCTGCCGATCTCCGCGAGCCGCGATCCGAAATTGTCCAGGGCGAGGTCGATGCCGGCGAGGGCCTGCCCACCCGCGGTCTCCGCGTCGCCGCGGTACAGGGCGTCCCTGAGGCGGATCACCATGTCGAAGGCGGAACCGCCCGACACGCGCGCGCTCGGGTTCCAGTTGGTCGTAGCGGTGGCCGGACCGTTCTTGAGGATGCCGAGGTCGGCGAGCACCCGCGATCCCACGCCGTCCTCCATGCGGATCTGGTGCGCGTTCGTCCCTTCCAAGGCGAGGCCGCGGGTCTCGGGATCCACGTACGCCTTGACCGGCGCGGATGAATCGTTGATCTTGGCGACGATCGCGTGCACGGTATCGCCGGGCGCGACGTCGATGCGCTGGCCGTCGACGAAGAAGCTCCCCGCATCGGCGGCGCGGTAGGAAGTCGCGTCGAACGCGGAGAAGACCTGCATCTTTTCGGCCCAGAAGGCCTCGCCGCCGCCGAGGTCGAGGGAGGCGTAGGCGCCCTCGTCAACCTCGGCCCGGCGGGCCGCGCCCGAGCCCTGGTACTCGACCTTCGCGGTGACCTCCGCGCCGGCTCCCGGGACGGACCCCGCGACCGCGCGGAAGGGCTCGGTGAAGGCCTTGTCGCCCGCGAAGAGGCGTTTGCCGTCGGGTCCGACCGCGTTCGCGATCTGGACGAGCTCCTTGAGGAGCTCGTTCACCTCCACCCCCATGTACCGCAGGTCTTCCTGCGCGTAGGTCCCGTTCGCGCCCTGCACCGCGAGCTCCCGCACGCGCTGCATGACGTCCTGGGCCTGGCGCATATACCCGTCGGTCACCTTGAAGTGGTCCCGCGCATAGAGCGCGTTGTCCTCGAACCGCGAAAGCCGCGCGAGGAAGGACTCGTAGCGCACCGCATGGGCGGCGGCGAGCGGGTCGTCCCGGAGTTCCTTTATCTTGGACTGCGTGGCCAGCTTGGTCTGCAGGGACGAAAGATCGCTTTCATGCCGGCGGAGGCGGTACTGGAGATCGCCGTTCGGCATGTCGGTGGAAACGCGTCTCATGGCCTATTACACTCCCATCCGGTTGATGATCACGTCGAGCATGTCGTTGACGGTGGTGATGAACCGGGCCGCCGCGGCATAGCCGTGCTGGTATTTGATCATCTGCGACAATTCTTCGTCGATATTGACGCCGGAAATCGAATCGCGCATATCGCGGAGCTGCTTCATGATGAGGTTCTGGGTCTCCAAGGCGCGGTCCGACTGTTCGCCCATCAGTCCCACGCGGGCGACCGCGTCGGCGAAGTAGTCGTCGAAGGTATCGAGCCGACCCACCATCACCGCCGTATTCCGGAGCGAGGCGATCGCGAGGGCCGCCTCGCCGTTGCCGGGGTTGGCCGCCTTGCCGTTCTCCCCGTAGCCGGCGGCCACGGAAGTGGGGTCCTTGACCAGCGCGGGGTTCACCTCGATCCAGCCGGAAGGGTGCGCCACCGGGGCCACCGCGTAGTCGAGCCCGCCGCCGCGGAGCGAGAGGACCGCGTCCGCCCCTCCCCAATCGTATGCCCCGTCCGGACCGCGGTTCACGAGGACGCCCGCGTAGCCCCCGAGGAAGTGACCGGAATCCTCCACGCGCCGGATGACGAAGTCGGGATTCGCGGGATCGGCGGCGGGCGTTCCCTTGAGGCTGAGCCTTCCGCGCTGGTCCAGGCGCGCCACGACTTCCGCGCCCGAGTCGTTGATGCGGGCGACGACGTCGGAGACGGTGTCCGTCGGATAGTAGGGGACCTCGACGTCGCCGTCCGCGCCCGAAAGCCGGATCCGGCCTTCGAGGCCGATCTGCGCCTTCTCTTCCAGGCTGTTGGCCCCCGTGATGCGGAAGACGTAGCTGGAATCGTACGCGCCGTCCCCGTTCCGGTCATAATTGCCCGCTACGTTCGTGACGAAGGGCCGCTCCACGAAGAAGTCGAGGCCGGTCTTCCCGTTGAGGCCCGAACCCGCGCGGTGGGCGTCGTTCACGAGGTCCACGAAGTTCATCGTCATGGAGTCCAGGCTCTGCAGCTCGCCCCGCAGGGTCCGGTCCCGCAGTTCCACGAGGGCGGCCAGGCTGCCGCCCTGGAAATGGGCCGCTTCCCCCGACTCTTTCCAGACGATCTGCGAATACCCCTCGGTGTCGATTCCCGACCGGACATCGAACTCCCGTCCTATCCGGCCCTGCACGAGCACGAAACCGGCCGTATGCACGACGAACTCGTCCGGATCGCGGCCGTCGGTGGTGATATCGACGATCCCTGAGAGCTGCTCCACGAGGAGGTCGCGCCGGTCGTAGAGGTCGTTGGGGTTGTCGCCCTGCGCGCGGATCTTGGTGATCTCTTCGTTGAGACCCGCGATCTGCCGGGAAAGGGCGTTCACGCGGCTCACCGTGCCGCGGATGTCTTCCTCGGCCATGTCGCGCAGACCCGCCACGCCCTTGTAGCGCTCGTGGATGGCGTCCACGAGGGTCTTGCCTCGCTCCAGGACCGCCCTGCGCGGCGCGGAATCGGCGGGATGCACCGACAGTTCCTGCCAGGCATCCCAGAAGGCGTCCATCCGACCGCGTATGGAAACGTCCGCGGGCTCGTTGTAGATGCGCTCCAGCATGAGCACGTACTTGTCGCGCGTCTCCCAGAAGCCCTCGCCGTTCGCCTGGGCGACGATGCGCTTGTCGAGGAGCTCGTCGCGCACCCGCTCGATGCGCTCGACGACCGTCCCCTGTCCGATCTGGCCGGGCGTTTCCTCCCGGTTGAGACCCGGAAGGTAGATGGGTTCGAAGGGAGAGAGTTCGACGCGCTGACGCGAATATCCCTCGGTGGACGCGTTGGAAAGGTTATGGCCCGTGGTCGCGAGTCCCTGCTGATGGGCGACGACCGAGCGCTTGCCGATCTCAATGCCCGCGAAAGTTGACTGCATGGCTGCTCCGCTTGATTCCTAAAGGCTGCGATCGAGCACGATGGATCGCATCTCCGGATGCACGGTCTTTCCCCTGCGGGAATAGATTTTCCCCTTCCGATCGGGAAAGGCCGCATCCATGAAATCGGACAGGGTTCCGCGCGCATCCGCGAGGTAGGTCGTCAGCGCATCGTTGGCCAAGCGGACCTTGAGCGCGTCCAGCTTGAGCCTACGGTAGAGTTCCGTAAGCTCCCTCCGCTCCGCGGCGCCGAGCCGCGAGGCGAGCGCGTAGAAACCGACGCTCTCCCGGTCGGATGAACCGCTCGCGAATTCGGAGAAGATGCGCGCGCGTTCGGCCTCCAGGAGCTCGAATTCACCGCCGTACGCGGCGAGGCGGGCGAGCATCGTTTCTAGGTCGGTCCATTCGCGCGCGAAAACCGCGTTCCTGACTACTTCCTGGGCGGCCGCGAGCCGCTCCAGAAGCGCCGTTTCCTGCCTGAGAATGTCCGCGCAGCGCGCGACGAGGTTCGCATTGCTATTCATATCCTTTGCCTCGCCTCTTGTATCGGCGCGTTGCGCGTCCGAACTGAGCTAAAAGGCGTCGAGCCCCGCATTCGCCGAAGCCCCACCTTGACTTAGTCCTATCGGAGGAGTACTACAGCGGCGGTACAAATCATGATGATCCCCCTACTCCTCTTGACCGTTCCTCCCGTGATGGGCTTCCTCGCCTTCCTCTGAGCCAAGTACGAGTATCGGCGGGCGGTGGTGACGTCGGGAATCGCGATCCAGGCCGTCCTCGCCGTCGCGCTCGCGGTGGTCTTTTGGGACGCGCTGCCGTTCAGGCTGGAATACCGCATCCCCGGCCTCGACTATTGGTGCTTCGGGGCCGACGTCCTGATCGGCGTCTTCGTCGCGTGGCTCGGCATCCGGAAGCGGCGGGCGCTGACCTTCCTCATCGCGCTGGTCCACCTCGTGTTGGCGGCCTTGGACCTCCGGTACACTTCCACCTTGGAGGCCGCGCGGATCCTCGTGATCGACCAGGTGAGCATCATCATGGTCCTCATCGTCGGCATCGTCGGCGGGCTCATCATCTTCGACGCGACCGGTTATATGCGCGCCTACCATGCCGAACACCCGGGGGTAAAGGACCGCAGGCGCTTCGTCGCGCTCGTCATGCTCTCCTTCCTGGGGGCGATGTACGGCATCATCCTGACCAACGACCTCAGGCTCACCCTGGTATTCTGGGAATTCACCTCGCTCGCCTCGTACGCGCTCATCGGCTATGCGGGAGACGCGGAGTCGGAGCGCAACGCCTTCCGGGCGCTCAACATGAACCTGGTCGGCGGCATCGCTTTCGCGGGGGCGATCATCCTGCTCGCGGTCAACGCGCGGACGGTGGAACTCGACCGGCTCGTGGAGATCGCGAAGGCCGGCGGCGCGGCGTTCGTCATAGCCCCGGCCGCCCTCCTCGCGCTCGCGGGCGTCATCAAGTCAGCCCAATTGCCCTTCACCTCGTGGCTCCTCGGCGCGATGGTCGCGCCGACGCCCGTTTCCGCCCTGCTGCATTCGAGCACCATGGTCAAGGCGGGGGTATTCCTGCTCCTGCGGCTGGCCCCGGCGCTCACCGGTAGCCCCGCGGGCTATCTCATCGCCTTCATCGGTATATTGACCTTCATTTCGGGCGCCTTCGCCGCGGTTTCCCGACGTAACGCGAAGCGGGTGCTCGCCCTTTCGACGGTCTCCAACCTCGGCCTCATCGTAACGTGCGCCGGTATCGGGACCTACCAACTCGTGTGGGTGGGCCTCTTCCTCATCGTCTTCCACGCCGTCGCAAAAGCCCTCCTCTTCCTCGCGGTCGGCACCGCGAGCGTCGGCACGGGAAGCCTCGACATAGAGGACATGGGAGGGCTCATCGTCACCATGCCGCGCATCGCCTTCCTCCTCATCGTGGGCATCGCGGCGATGTTCGTCGCCCCCTTCGGCATGCTCGTTTCCAAATGGGCCGCCATGGAAGCCTTCATCAACATGAACTCCCTCGTCAGTCCGCTCATGATCGTCCTCCTCGCCCTCGGCAGCTCCACGACCGTCCTCTTCTGGGCGAAGTGGCTCGGCGTCCTCGTCCGGATCACCGACCCGCACGCTCCGCGGGGTCTCTTGGAGGGCCGCATCACGCGCGCCGAGCTGGTCGCCGAATACGCCCTCGCGGCCGCCGCGGTCGCGGTCTGCGCCCTTTTTCCCGTCATTTCGCATTTCGTCGTCGAGCCGTACCTGATCGCGGAATACGGCTGGCCCTTCGGCATCGACCGCGGGAACGCGATCATCACCGTGCTCATGGTCGTCATGATCATCGCGGTGCCCGGCCTCCTCATCGCGATCACTTCGCGGGGGGCGAAAACGCTCTCACCGGCCTACCTGTCGGGCCGCCCCGCCGCCGCCGATCTCTCCTTCGCCGGCTCGATGGGCAAAACCCGGCGGCTCGAGACGAGGTCCTATTACCTGGACAAGTTCTTCCATGAGGAGCGGATTCTCGGCGTCGGAACCTGGGTCGGCCTGCTCCTCGTCATAACCACGATAGGGACGGTGCTCCTGTGAACGGAATCGAATTGTACGTCGTCGTCGGGTATCTCCTGCTCGGCCCCCTCGTGGGAGGCCTCTTGCAAGGAGCGGACCGCAAGTTGAGCGCTCGTCTCCAGGGCCGCGTCGGGCCGCCTCTGCTCCAGCCCTTCTATGACCTCTCCAAGCTCTTTTCCAAGCGCATCGCGCCGGTCAACCGGATCCAATTTCCGCTGGTCGCGAGCCATTTCGTTTTCTCGGTGACCACCGGCATACTGTTCTTCTACGGCTCGGACATCCTCCTCATCATCTTCGTCCTGACCCTCGCGGGGATATTCCTCGTGCTCGCGGCGTATTCCACCGGCTCCCCGTACGGGACGATCGGCGCCGAACGCGAGCTCCTGCTCATGACGGCGTACGAGCCCATGGTCATCCTGACGCTGGTGGGCCTGTACGACGTGGCCAAGAGCTTCAGCTTCTACCAGATCTGGCGATCCACGATGCCCGCGATCATCTACCTCCCCGGCATCTACGTCGGCCTCGTCTACGTGCTCGTGATGAAGCTCCGTAAATCGCCCTTCGACCTCTCGACCTCCCACCACGCCCACCAGGAACTCGTCATGGGCCTGACCGCCGATATGGGGGGCCCGATGCTCGGCCTCGTGGAGCTCGCGCACTGGTACGAGTCCGTGTACCTCTACGCCCTCGTCTTCCTCTTCTTCAGCTCCAGCCCGATCGCCGCGACGATCGGCGGCGTGACTACGTTCTTTCTCATCACCCTGATCGACAACGCGACGGCCCGCGTGAAGTGGGAATACGCCCTCTCCTCCGCCTGGCTCGTCGCCCTGGTGGCGGGCATGGGGAATCTCATTCCCTTCTACATCATCACGAGGGGGCTCCCGTGAGCGCATCAAGCGGCGGCATCGAACGATCGCCCTGGCTCATCCATTACGACGCGTCCTCCTGCAACGGGTGCGACATCGAGGTCCTGGCCTGCCTCACGCCGGTCTACGACGCCGAGCGCTTCGGTTGCATCGTCACGGGTGATCCCAAACAGGCGGACATCTTCCTCGTGACGGGCAGCGTCAACCACCGGAACGAGGAAATCGTCAAGATCATCTACGATCAGATGCCCGAACCGAAAGTGGTCGTGGCCGTCGGCGCCTGCGCCTATTCGGGCGGCGTTTTCGCGGACTGTTACAACATCAAGGGCGGCGTCGGCGAGGTCATCCCCGTGGACGTCTACGTTCCCGGCTGCGCGGCCAAACCGGAATCCATCCTGGACGGCGTCATCCAGGGGGCGCAGATCCTCGCGGAACGCAGGAAGGCGATGAAACATGCGTGAACGAGAGACCCAGACCATCGAAGAGATCGAAGTGGAGATGCTGCCGACCCTCGCGGACGGCATGCGGCTGGACGGATGGCGGCTCGTGCAGATCCTCTGCATCAGCCGGGACGACGGATATGAGCTCCAGTACTCGTTCGGCGGCGGCTATGCGCTCAAGACTTTGAAGCTGACCTTCGGCCTCAAGGATACCGTACCGAGCATCACGCCGTATTACGGCGCCGCCTTCCTCTACGAAAACGAAATCCGCGACCTATTCGGCGCCCGCATCGAGCGCATCGCCCCCGACTGGGAGGGAAAGGTCTTCGACGTGGCCGACAAGACGCCCTTCGCGAAACGATCCGTGCCGCTCACGAGCAGCGAGCGGCCGGAAGGCGCCCTCCGCCTCGGCGGGAATCGGCCGACCGCCGCCCGTTCCGAAGGAGGCCTCCAATGAGTTCGGTCGAGCACGCCGTACCCGGCCCCTCGGTCATACCGTTCGGACCTCAGCACCCCGTCCTCCCCGAGCCCATCCACCTTGACCTCGTCCTGGAAGACGAGAAGGTCATCGGCGCCGTTCCCCAGATC
Source organism: Spirochaetota bacterium (assembly GCA_023406985.1). Classification (GTDB taxonomy): domain Bacteria; phylum Spirochaetota; class Spirochaetia; order Treponematales; family Breznakiellaceae; genus JAEXTK01. Next base: position 17,889 of record JAEXTK010000277.1, read on the forward strand.
GGATACATCCACCGCGGCCTGGAGCTCCTCGTGGAGAAACGCGACTATCTCGATTACGTGCACGTGGCCGAGCGCATCTGCGGCATCTGCTCCTTCATGCACGGCATGGGCTATTGCGAGGCGGTGGAGACCATCCTCGGCGTCCAGGTACCCGACCGCGGGCGGTGGCTGCGCACCTTCTGGTGCGAACTGGAGCGCGTCCAGAGCCACCTGCTCTGGCTCGGCCTCGCCGCCGACGCCTTCGGCTTCGAGAACCTGTTCATGGCCGCTTGGCGCGCGCGGGAAATCGTGGGGGACGTGGCCGAGGAGACCGCGGGCGGACGGGTCATCTTCGGTTCGGCGGTCGTGGGAGGCGTCAGCCGGGACCCCGACGCGGACACCCTCGCCCGCTGCGCGGCGGCGCTCGCGCCCGTGCGCGCCGAGGTGGTCCGTCTTTCGGAGGTGATGATCACGGACGCCACGGTCCGCCACCGCCTGGAAAAGGTGGGAAGGCTCACCCGCGAGCGCGCCAACGACCTCGGCGCCGTAGGGCCGATGCTCCGCGCGAGCGGCGTCGATTACGATCTGCGCAAGCGCGGATATGCCGCGTACGGGGAAGTCGATTTCGAGGTGGTCGTGGAGACGGCCGGGGACAGCATGGCCCGCGCCCTCGTGCGGATCAGGGAGATCGAGCAGTCCTTCAGGATCCTGGACCAGGTAATCCAAAAGATTCCCGCCGGTCCCGTCGCGATCCCCATCAAGGGCATGCCGCCCGCGGGAGACGCCTTCGTCCGCCTGGAGCAGCCGCGCGGAGAAGTCGTCTATTTCGTCCGGTCCAACGGCACGCGGTTCCTGGAACGCTTCCGCGTCAGGACTCCCACCTTCGCGAACATTCCGGCTATGGCCGAGGTCCTGATCGGCTCCGATCTCGGAGACGTGCCGACCATCATCCTGACCATAGATCCGTGCATCTCCTGCACCGAGAGGTAATCCGTGGCCTTCCTTCCCATGGCGAAAATCGCCCTGCGCAACCTGTTCACCTCCCCGGCGACACGCCGGTACCCGCACGCGGTCCGCGAGAGCTTCCCCGCGAGCCGGGGGCGTATCCTCATCGACTATCCGGCCTGCATCTTCTGCGGCGCCTGTTCCAAACGATGCCCCGCGGCCTCCATCCGCGTGGAGCGCGGGGAAAAGCTCTGGAGCATCGACCGGTTCTCCTGCGTTTCCTGCGGCCTTTGCGTCAAGGTATGCCCCAAGAAGTGCCTCTCCATGGCGCCGGGCCGACCGCCGGCGCTGCGCGTCGGCGACATCGCGGCCGCGGTGGAGGTCCATAGGCCGGAAGCGGACGGGGCGTCGGATGCATGAGGCCAGCGCCGCGGAAGCGATCGTCAAGCTGGCATGCCGGGCTGCTGCGGGGCGCTCCCCAGCCGGCAAAATACCCCGGATTACGCGCCACTCAGTGGGTGTGG
>JAEXTK010000028.1 GCA_023406985.1 Spirochaetota bacterium
CCGCATCCCGGTCGCCGTATACTCACGGTTTCCGGAGGTCCACCGTGTCCATGCCGCCCTTCGTCCCCGCCCCCCGTTCCTACGCCGAAACGGGTTCGCCGTTCCGCGCGGCCGTCCTCGTCCTCTCCGCCGACGCCGCGTACGTGAGCCAACTCCGCGCCCTCCGCGACGAGATCGCCCTCGTCTTCGGGGAACGGGTCCTCGCTCCCCGCAATTCCGAAGACGACTTCGCCTGGGCCGATCGTTACGAGGCGGAGGGCTCCGCGCTCTGGGGCGGCAACTTCAAGCGCGCGGCCGCGCCCACCGTGCCGCTCCGCCTCCGCCACGACCCCGCGCTCGGTCCCGCCTACGCGATCGAGTGCGCCCCGGACGGCATCGAGCTCCGCGCCGCCACGACGGAACTCGCGGCCGCGGCCTGCGCCACGCTGGTCCAGCTCCTCCACTTCGCGTGGGACGGCTGGCGCTTCGTCCTAAGCGCCTGCCGGATCGAAGACGCGCCCGCCTTCTCCTGGCGCGGCCTCATGATCGACTCGGCGCGGCATTTCGTACCGATGGACGCGATGCGGCGCCTCGTGCGCCTCGCCTGGCTCTACAAGATCGACCGGCTCCACTGGCACCTCTCGGACGACCAGGGCTGGCGGGTGGAGCTCCTCAACACGCCGCTCGCGACGGGCGCCGGGTCCACGCGGACCGGCGGCGCCCCGAACCGGAACGGCTTCTACACCCAGGAGGAGATCCGTTCCCTCGTCGCCTTCGCCGCCGACCGCGGCATCACCGTGGTGCCGGAGCTCGACCTCCCCGGCCACGTCCAGGCCGTGCTCGCGGGGGACCCGGATCTCGCGTGCACGGGCGGTCCCCACGCGGTGCGCACGGTCTGGGGCATCTCCGAGGACGTCCTCTGCATGGGGAACCCCCGATCGCTGCAGTTCGCGCTCGCCGCCTGGGACGAGGTCTGCGAACTCTTCCCCGGACCCTACGTCCACATCGGCGGCGACGAGTGCCCGACCGTCCGCTGGGAAGCGTGCCCCCGCTGCGCCGCCCGCAAGGAGGAACTCGGCCTGGCCGAATGGGTGGACCTCCACGGCCGCTTCGTCGCGGACGTAACCGCCTACCTGGAGGCCAAGGGCAAGACCGTCTTCGGCTGGGACGAGGTGCTGGACTCCACGGTGAAGAACGGGGCGAACGTGATGCACTGGCGGGCCTTCCACCCGGAGCGGGGAGCGCAGGCCCTGGCGGCCGGCAAGGACCTCATCCGGTCGCCGTCCTTCCCGTACTACCTGGACTTCGTGCAGGCGGAGGACCGCGCTGCCACCCCCGGCCTCGCGCACAATACCCCGCTCGCCGCGACGCTCCGGCGGGTCTACGAGTTCGATCCCTTCGAAGGTTTGCCGGCCGACGCCCGGTCCGGCGCCGGCGCGGCATCCGCGGCCGGCCGCGGCGGAAAGGCCGCGGCCGATCGCGGCGGCAAAGCCGGGCGGTACCTCGGCGTCCAGGCGAACGCCTGGAGCGAGTACCTCTCGGACCCGCGGCGCATCGACTACATGCTGTTCCCGCGCCTCCTCGCGGTGGCGGAGACGGCCTGGCGCGGCGCCGACCGAAGCGGGTGGGACGATTTCCTCGCCCGCCTCCGGGGCGGTAAGCGCGGCGGTCAGCGCCGCGTCCTGGACCGGCTCGCGGTGAACTACTGCCCGATAGAGTTCGAGGCGTAAACGGCGACGCCGCCGCCGGCGCGCCGGAGAGCGCGCCGGCGGCGTAGGGGAACGAACCTCGAAAATCATACGATCAAAAAGGATTGAAATATGTCTTGACATATGTCAAAACCAGATGCACACTTCCCTTGCAAGCCGAAAAGGCTTCGGAGAAACAAGGAGGTACGCATGAAAGGTTCTCGGTGGGTCGTCATTTTCGCCCTCATCGCGGTCATCGCGATGCCGTCGTTCGGCCAAGTCCAGAACAAGTCGTTCAAGGGTTCGCCGCAGGATACCTACTACATGGTGACCTTCGTCAGCGGCGTCGAGTACTGGGTGGCCGCCTTCGAAGGCTTCAAGGACTGCGCGAAGCAGCTCGGCGTCAAGGCCGTCTACTCGGGCACGCCGGAGTACGACCTCAACAAGCAGATGACCGTGTTCGATCAGGTCGTGTCGAAGAAACCGGCCGGCATCGCGCTCAGCCCCATCGACCAAGCCGGCTGCGCCGAAGGCGTCAAGGCGGCCATGGGCAAGGGGATTCCGGTGGTGACCTTCGCTTCCGATACCGACGCGCCGAAGGTGGCGTTCGTGACCTCGGACAACGTGAAGGAAGGCCAAGCCGCGGCGCGCGCCGTCGGCAAGGAACTCGGCGGCAAGGGCAAGGTCATGGTCACCCGCAACAGCCAGTCCAACCACCAGAAGCGCGTCGACGTCTTCGTCGAAACCATCAAGAACGAATTCCCCGGCATCCAGATCGTCGCCGACATCCTCACCCAGCAGGACACCAACAAGGCGTATACGAGCGTCCTCACCGTCCTCCAGAAGCACCCCGATCTCGGCGCGGTTTTCTGCCCCGAAGGTCCGTCCGGACGCGGCGCCGCCCAGGCGGCGGTGGAGAAGGGCGGAAAGGTGAAGGTCCTTTGCTGCGACATGGACGCGGCCATCCTCGATATGTTGGAGAAAGGCCAGCTCTACGGCTCCATCCAGCCGAACGCCTACGTCCAGGGCTACCTCTGCATGCTCAGCCTCTTCCTGGCCCACGACAAGATGCTCGATCCGCTCAACGCGTCGACCACCACGCCTGGAGCCTTCGTGATCAACCTGCCGGTGGTGGATAACGGCCTCGATATTATCGGGAAGGACACCGCGAAATACTTCTATACTGATAAGTGGCTCCAGAAACGCGGCGCCAAGGCTTTCCAGCCCTGGAAGTAGGCCGGAACGGCCGTACGGCGAAGGCCGCTCCGGTACGGGGGCCCTCGCCGTCGTTCGGCGAAATCAGGCGGAGGAGTGCGCGATGGACACGATCCTGGAAGTACGCCGCATACGGAAGCGATTCCTGGCTACGCAGGCCCTCGACGACGTGAGCCTGTCGTTCGGGCGGGGAACGGTGCACGCGATCGTGGGCGAGAACGGGGCCGGAAAATCCACCCTCATGAACCTCGTCGGTGGGGTGCACCAACCGGACGAAGGCGAAATCCTCCTGGAAGGATCGCCGGTCGTCTTCAAGTCTCCCCACGACGCCATGTCCCGGGGTATCGGCTTCGTCCACCAGGAGATCGCGCTCTGCCAGCATATCAGCGTAGCGGAGAACGTCTTCATGGCGGAGCTCGGGGACGCCCGGCGCGGAATCATCGATTTCCGTTCCCTCCACGCCAAGGCGGCTTCGCTCCTGGAACAATTCGGGACGGAGGTGAGCCCGCAGGCGCGGGTCGGCGATCTGTCCGTTTCGCAGCAGCAGGTCGTGGAGATCGTCAAGGCGCTCTCCATGAACTGCAAGGTCATCATATTCGACGAGCCGACGGCCTCGCTCACGGAGCAGGAGACCGAACGCCTCTTCGCCATCATCGCGGCCCTGAAGGCCCGGGGGCTCTGCGTCCTCTACATCAGCCACCGGCTGTCCGAGATCTTCCGCATCTGCGACGAAGTCTCGGTCCTCCGCGACGGCCGGCTCGTGCGCACGGCGGCGGTGGCCGGCATAGACCAGGCCGCGCTCATGAGTTCGATGGTCGGGAGGGACCTCGCCGATATCTATCCGCCGAAAGCGCGGCCCGCGTCGATCGGCGAGCCCGTGCTCGAGGTGGAGGGCCTCGCGGCCGACCGCATGTTCGCCGGCCTCAGCTTCGACCTGCGACGCGGAGAGATCCTCGGTTTCGCCGGGCTCGTCGGTTCGGGCCGCACCGAAGCGGCCCGGACCATCTGCGGCCTCTACCGGCGATCCGCCGGGACGGTCCGTCTCCTCGGCGAGAGCATCCATCCGGCCTCGTACCGCGAGGCCATCGATCGCGGCCTGGTCTACCTGACCGAAGACCGCAAGACCGAAGGCCTCTTCCTGGAGATGAGCATCGCCTCCAACATCTCGGTCATGGGCCTGTCCGCGGTCTCGCCCGGCGGACTCGTCGATCCGAAGGCCGAGGGCCGCCTCGCGGAACGCTTCATGGCGAGCATGGCCGTCAAGGCCGCGGGGCCGACGGCCAAGGCGCGCTCGCTCTCGGGCGGCAATCAGCAAAAGGTGCTCATATCGAAACTCCTGTCGGTATCCCCCAAGGTCGTCTTCATGGACGAGCCGACGAGGGGCATCGACGTGGGAGCCAAGACGCATATATACGCGACGCTCAGGCGCCTCGCGGAAGAGGGCGTGGGGGTCGTGGTGATTTCCTCCGAACTGCCGGAGATCATCGGGCTCTGTGACCGGGTCGTCGTCATGAACGAAGGACGGATGTGCGGCCTGCTGGAGGGTGAGGCCATCTGCGAGCGCGAAATCATCTCGAAAGCCTGCCTCGAGGCCGAGACCGTGGAGGATCGATAATGGGAGACGCCAAGACGATGACCGCAGCGAAGAAGAACGGCGGGGCGGGACTGCGCTCGATCATGGGATTCCGGGAGGGAACGACGATCCTCCTCATCCTCGCGATCGCCGGCATAATGTCCGTCGCTTCGCCCTATTTCTTGACGCGCGAGAATCTGACGACGACCATCCAGAGCTTTTCGATCGACGGCTTCGTCGTCATCGCCATGACGCTCGTGCTCATCAGCGGCGGAATCGACCTTTCGGTCGCCTCCCTCATGGCGTTGACCGGCGTCCTCGTCGGCGTCTTGTTCAAAAGCGGCATGAACGTGTGGGGCGCGTCCGCCATCGGCCTCTCGCTCGGCGTGGCCGTCGGCCTCGTGAACGGCTTCTTCATCACGAGGCTCGGCCTGTCGGCCTTCATCACCACGCTGGCGTTGAGTTCCATCGTGCGCGGCGCGGCCTACGTGATATCCGGCGGGCAGCCCATCCCCCTATCCAACTTGCCCGACGCCTTCAAGTTCCTCGGACGCGGAACCATCGGGACGGCGGGCGTCCCCTTCACGATCCTGCTCTTCCTCGCGGTGATCGTCGCGTTCGATTTCCTTTGCCGCCGTTCCGCCGTCATGCGGAAGGTCTATTACGTCGGGTCGAACGAAAAGGCCGCGCGGTTCTCGGGGATCGACATCGCCCGCGTGCGGCTCGGCGTGTACGTCCTTTCCGGCTTCCTCTCCGCCCTCGCGGGTATCCTGACGATCGCCCGGTTCAATTCGGCGACGGCGTATTACGGCGTCGGGGTGGATATGCGGGCCATCTCCGCCTGCGTCATCGGCGGCGCGAGCCTCACGGGCGGGGAAGGCACCATCCTCGGCTCCATCCTCGGCATCACGCTGATGTCGATCATATCTTCCTGCCTCATCCTCCTGGACGTATCGCCCTACTGGCAGGATCTCATCATGGGCCTCATTCTCCTCACCGCGGTTTCGCTCGATTTCCTCTCGCATCGCGAGAAGGCTAAATAGGGAAAGAGGAATCGGAAATGGATTTAGGACTGAAGGGAAAGAACGCCATCGTGACCGGCGGCGCCGGCGGGGTGGGCGAGGCGATATGCGCGCTCCTCGCGGACGAAGGCGCGAACGTGATCGTGTCCGACATCGACCTCGGCAGGGCCCGGGAAGTCGCTTCCCGTTGCGCCGCCTCGGGCTCGCGCGTCGAAGCGATCAGGACGGACCTGGCCTCTCCCGAGGATTGCGCGGGCCTCATCGACGCCACGGAAGAACTGTTCGGGTCGGCGGACATCCTCGTGAACAACGCGGGGCTCTGGCCGACGAACTTCGTGGCGGACATTCCGCTCGCGGAATGGCGGCGGACGGTGGACGTCAACCTCACCGCGGTGTTCCTGACGAGCCAGCGTTTCGTGCAGCGGGCCCTCGCGGCGGGGAGGAAGGGCAAGATCCTCAACGTCACCTCCCAGGCGGCCTTCAACGGCTCCACCACCGGGCACGCCCATTACGCCGCGGCCAAGTCGGGAGTGGTGACGTTCACCATTTCCCTTTCCCGCGAAGTCGCTCCGAAGGGCATCAACGTCAACGCCCTCGCGCTCGGCATGGTAGAGACGCCGATGGCCTCGGAGGCGCTCAAGGCGGATCGGGCGTATTATGAGAAGCGCATCCAGATCGGGAGGATCGCCCGGCCCGAAGAGGTGGCCCGATTCGCGGTCTTCCTGGTGTCGGCCGCCGCCGACTATTTCACCGGCGCGACCTACGACGCGACCGGCGGCATGTTGGCCAGATAGGAGGAGTCCCATGAGATTGGTAGGCATCGGGGACCTCTTCATCCCCCGGAAGTACATCGAAGACGGCTTCGCCCCCCTTTCCCGGGACGGCGTGGAGGTCCGGACCTTGGACTGGGAACTCTCCGGTTTCCAAGAGCTCCAAGAGATCAACCTCAAGGTGGAGAAGGGCGGAGCGGCCGCCCACGAACCGCCCGAGAGCGTCCGGGAGGCGGCGCGGAACGCGGACATCCTCGTGACCCAATTCTGTACGGTCACCGAGTCCCTGCTCGATGCGGCGAAGAACCTCAAGGCGATCGGCGTCCTCCGCGCGGGGACGGAGAACGTGGACGTGGCCGCCGCGACGAGGCGGGGCATCGTGGTGCTCAACACCCCGGGCCGCAACGCCGACTCGGTCGCGGATTTCACCGTGGGCCTGCTCCTCGCGGAGGCGAGGAATATTTGCCGCGGCCACCATGGCCTCAAGGAAGGGAGATGGATCAGGGAGTATCCCAATTCCGGCATGATCCCCGATCTCCCGGGCAAGACCGCGGGCATCATCGGTTTCGGGGAGATCGGCCGAAAAGTCGCCAAGCGGCTCGCCGGATTCGACGTCCGCATCCTCGCGTACGATCCGTTCGTTACGCAGGCGCCCCAAGGCGTGACGCTCGTGGATCTGCCCACGCTCATGGCCGAATCCGATTTCGTGACCGTCCACGCCCGGCTCACCGAAGAGACGCGGGGACTCATCGGCGCCGAGCTCCTCGCCCGGATGAAACGGACCGCCTATCTCATCAATACGTCCCGATCGGCGCTCGTGGACGAGAGTGCCTTATACGAGGCCCTCGCCGCGCGCCGGATAGCGGGAGCCGCGCTGGACGTCTTCGACACCGAACCGCCGGGCCGCGCGTATCCCCTGGTGGCCTTGGACAACGTGACCGTCACGCCGCACATGGCGGGAGGCTCGAACGACGCCTTCTTCAATTGCCCCAAGCTCCTCGCCGCCGAGTTCCGGAAGCTCCTTGCCGGCGGAGAGCCCCGCTCGGTGGTGAATCGCCCGGCGCTCGAAGGCGCGCGCGCGCGCCTCTCCCGGTAAAGGGTTCCGGATGGCCGGGGCCCGGTACTTGAGCATCGACTGCGGCCTGACCGCCACGAAGGCCGCGGTATTCGACGACGCGGGGAACGAACTGTCGTGCGCGGCGCGCGACACCGAGGTCCGAAGCGTAGGCGACGCGAGCGAGATCGACATGGAGGTCCAGTGGAACCGCGCGGCGGAGGCCGTGCGCGAGGCCGTTGCCCGCGCCGGTTCGTCGGGGCGCGGGATAGCCTGCGTCGCGGTATCGGGGCACGGCGGAGGCCTGTATCCGATCGACGAAGCGGGGAAACCGCTGCGCGCCGCGCTCACCTCCATGGACGGACGCGCCGCGGCCATAGTCGCCAAGGCCGAGTCGGAGGGATTCCCGACGTTCTCGAAGACGCGGCATCGCCCCTGGGCGGGCCAGATGCTGCCGCAGCTGCGTTGGCTCAAGGAAACGGCGATCGGCGATTACGAACGCTCGCGGTGGTTCCTCGGCGCGAAGGATTGGGTGCGGTATCGGCTGTCCGGATCGGCGGGCACGGACCGGACCGACGCGAGCAACAACGGCCTCGTGGATATCGAGGCCGAAGCCTACGATCCCGACCTCCTCGCGGCGTTCGGCGTGCGCGAGGCCTTCCCGAAACTCCCTCCCGTATCTTCCAGCGGATCCCTCGTGGGCGTCGTGTCGCCCGCCGCGGCGCGGGAAACGGGGCTCGCGGAGGGTACGCGCTTGGCGGCGGGTATGTTCGACGTCGTCGCCTGCGCCGTGGGTTCCGGCGCCGTCGGGGAGGAAGCGTACTCGATCATCGCGGGGACCTGGAACGTGAACAGCGCCTTCGATGCCCGCCTGCTCAGGGCTCCGCCGTCGGTGAAGACCTCCCTGGGGCCGGACGAGGGGCGGTACGCCTACGTCGAATCGAGCGCCACGTCCGCGGGTAACCTCTCCTGGTTCCTGGCGGTCGCCGAGGATATCTGCGGTCTCGGCGCTTCCCCGGAGGTCCGCGGAACCTCGTTGCGCCGCGTCGACGCCGCCGTCGAGTCGTGCCCCGTCGGCGCGCGCGGCGCCGTCTACCTTCCCTTCATCCGGCGGTCGTATATCGCCCCCGGCGTCGAAGGTTCCTTCGTCGGTTTGCGCGTCGAGCACGGGGCCGGCGAAATGGCTCGGGCCGTCTTCGAAGGGGTGGCGTTCGCCCATCGCGCCCACCTGGAGCGCCTGGAGTCCGCGGGCCTTCACCGGGAAAGGGTCCTCCTATCCGGCGGCGCGACGAAGTCCGATGCCTGGTGCCGCATTTTCGCGGGAGCCCTCGGCCGGCCCGTGGAAACGAGCGACGCGAGCCAAGCGGGAGCGCGGGGAGTCGCCATGGGAGCCGCCATCGCGACCGGCCGCTACGCTACCTACGAGGAAGCTTCGGCCGCGATGACTCGCGTCGCCCGCCGATACGAACCGGCGGCGTCGGAGGCCGCGGCGTACGACGCCGCCTATCGCCGGTGGCTGGAGGCCGCCGCGCTTCTCGGCCGTTTCCCTGCGGAAGGGACCTGAGGGCGGCCCCTCCGGTCGGCCGATCCGGTCGGCCGAACCGGCCGACGGTTGCGATAGAAGGCGTCAAACGTATATATTAGCTGAAGATCGCGGAGGTTTCCGATAATGAGTTCCCGCCTGGACATTTCGCTGATAGTGAAAGTCGCCAAGATGTACTACCTCGACGGCCTCAAACAGGAGGACATCGCGAAGCAGATCGGAATTTCCCGTTCGCTCATTTCCATGATCCTTACCGAAGCCAAGGAGCGGGGGATCGTCGAAATCTCGGTGCGCGATCCTTCCCTGACCGACGAGGACCTTTCCAGGAAACTCGGGACGAGCTATCCGGGCATCGATTTCATCGTCATTCCGACTTCGTCGCGCGATCCGGACGCCCTCCGGAAACTCGTCGCGCAACGGGCGGCGGACCTCCTCTGCAGGATCGTACGGGAGGGCCAGGTGGTGGGCCTCGCGTGGGGCCGCACCTGCCTCGAACTCGTGAACGCCTGCGACGGCCCCTTGGCCGTGAAGGACTTCTCCGTCGTGCCGCTCATCGGCGGCAGCGCGCAGCGGGCTCCCTATTTCCAGATCAATGAGATGGTCAGGATCCTCGCCGAGAAGTGCGGAGGGTCGCCGTTTTTCATCCACGCCCCGGCTCTCGTTTCGGGACGCGACGAACGCGATATGTACCTCAACAGTTCGTCCCTCCAGGCTATCCGCGAAAAGTGGGGACGGATGGATATCCTCGTCACGGGCATCGGCGCCCTGCCGAACCCGAAACCCTTGGACCGGGAGAACTACATCGGCGAGCACGAGATCTATCAACAGCTCGTGGCCAAGCACGCCGTCGGCGACATCTGCGCGCGCTACTTCGACGCGGCGGGCCGCTTCATCGTCGACGATCTGTCCGAACGGGTGGTGGGCATCCCGATAGAGGATCTCCGGACCGCGAAGAGCGCCATTTGCATGGCGTCCTGCGCGGACAAGGTAGAGGCGATCATCGGCGCGCTCCGGACCGGCGTCGTCCAAACCCTCGTCATCGACGAGCCCACCGCGCGGACCGTCCTGGCCGCTTTCGCCCCGCACGCATGAATCGATCTCGCGCTCGGAGGTTCCCGTCTACGAATTAGTCGAGGATAGAAGAGCGGCGCCGGCCAAGGATCCCAGCACGCCCAGAAGAGCCGCCGCGGTCCTGAAGAGGCCCGGATCGAAGGGATGATAGACGGCGAAGAAGGCCGCGATCGGCGTGATCTGGATAGGCACCTGAATTATCGGTACGACGGTGGATGCCTTAGCGGCGCGGAGCGCGTGCTGAGTGAGCGCCAAACTGGCCACGCCGCAAGCAAGCAGGGCCGCGAGGGAGGCCATCACCGCGGGCGTCGGTGTGACTTCGATCGCGCCATCCAAGGCGCCCCGCAAGGCGCCTGAAACGAGTCCGAGCAGCAGGTTGCCGACGGCGGAGGCGGATCCGGCCCCGATGGCCATGGAGATCGCCCCGCGCTTGTCCGACCGATGCAGGAGGACCGTGCCCGTCAAGGAGCAAAGGGCCGTGAAAGCGACCAAGGAGACGAGGAGCACGGCGAACGCGGTTGAAGTTTCGCCGCTTGGAAAAGGATGCACCGAAAGGTCGACCGTGAGGGCGCTCCACGCGATGAGGGCCACAGCGGAGGCGACCATGCCGATCCCCAGAGCTGAGCGCTTGCCTATCCTCTCGCGGTTGATCCTCCGGCTCGCTATTGCGAGGACAATCAGGCCCGACGCCATTAGACCGGGAGTCGCCGCCGGACCGATCAGGCCCATGGCGGCCACGGTGAGGGGCCCTCCGAGGCAGGCTTGGAGCGCTAAGCCCGCGAACCAGATCCTGTTCCTAAGAAGCGACGGCAGGAGAAACCCCGCGGGGGGGCTCGCGGCGGCCAGCGCGCGTTTCTGCAGGGCCGTGCCGAGGTTGATGGCCGCCGCGGCGGCTATGGCGGCGAAAGTCCCGATCGCGTAATCCAGGGTGCCTGTCACCCTTCTATCCTGGATGTCTTTGCGCCCCTCGTCAATCGTCCGGGAACTTGGTCGATCGCCTTGAGCAGGGATCGGCGGACAGGCTATACTCGTCCCCGGCCGCGGCCTTCGTCGCCGCGGCCGATTTTATCGATCGAACCATAGGACGGAACGACATGAACGCGGCGCTCGAAAACCTCAAGGAACGCGGCTTCTTCCAGCAGTGCACCGATGCGGAAGGACTCTCCAAGGCGATGGACGAGGGAAGCGTCACGTTCTACGTGGGCACCGATCCCACGGGGCCGAGCCTCCACGTCGGGCACATGGTGCCCCTCTTCGCGCTCCGGCACCTCAGGCAGGCGGGCCACACGGGCATCGCCCTCATCGGCGGCGGCACGGCCCGGATCGGCGACCCCTCGGGCAAGACCGAGATGCGCAAGATGCTCACCTACGAGCAGCTCGACGCGAACGCCGCCTCCATCTCGGCCCAGATGAACCGCTTCATCGGCTTCGACGGGAAGACGGCGATGACCGACAACAACAAGTTCTGGCTGGCCGACCTCAATTACATCGACTTCCTCCGCGACATCGGCCGGCACTTTTCCGTGAACCGCATGCTCTCCTTCGAGGCGTACAAGATGCGCATGGAGACGGGCCTCTCCTTCATCGAATTCAACTACCAGCTACTCCAGAGCTACGACTTCCTGGAACTCTACCGCCGCCACGGCTGCCGCCTCCAGATCGGCGGCGACGACCAGTGGGGCAACATCGTCGCGGGCATCGAGCTGATCCGCCGCGTGGAGGGCGCCGAGTGCTTCGGCCTCACCTTCCCGCTGGTGACCACCGCGGACGGCAAGAAGATGGGCAAGACCGAGAAGGGCGCCCTCTTCCTGGATCCCGCGCTCACGAGCCCCTACGACTTCTTCCAGTACTGGCGCAACGTGGCGGACCAGGACGTGCGCCGCTTCCTCCTCATGTATACCTTCCTCCCGACCTCGGAGGTCCACGCGATCAGCGCGCCCGGGAAGAACCCGAACGAGGCGAAGGAGCGCCTGGCCTGGGAGATCACCGCCCTCATCCACGGGAAGGACGAGGCGGACAAGGCCCTCGCGGGCGCCAAGGCCGCGTTCGGCGGCGCGGGCGGCGACAAGAGCGCCATGCCCACCGCGGAACTGCCGCGCGCCAAGTTCGAAGCGGGCTACAACGTCGTGGACCTCTTCACCGACGCGGGCCTCGCCCCCACCAAGAGCGAGGCGCGGCGCCTGGTCCAGCAGGGCGGCGCCTTCGTTTCCGCGGCCTCCGGCGGCGAACTGGAAGCCTTGACCGACGTGGCCGCGGCCGTGGGCGCTGATCGGCTGGAAGCGAGCGGCGAGCTCGTACTCCGCGCGGGCAAGAAGCGCTACTGCCGCGTGGTCGCGAAGTAAGGGCGTTCCGTAGGAACGGCGCGCCCAGCGCGGCGCCGAGCGCGCCCAGTGCGGCGCCGAGCGTACGAGGCGCGCGGGGCGCGCCGCGGGACTATGCAGGAGGCTGATCGATGAGCGAAGTATTGATTCCGATCGTCGCGGTGGTTTCCGTGTTCGGCGTGGCTCCCGCCATCGTCTTCAATTTCGTCTACCGGATGCGCAAGCTCAAGGTGGAGGAGAAGGACATCGAGGCGCGGACCGAACAGCTCCACCTGGAGATCGAGCGGGACCGCATCCGGCTCGCCATCATCGAGGCGGAGAAGGCGCGCGGCCGCTAGGGCGCAGCGGGCAAGGCGGGCGATGCGCGGCCGCTAGGCGCGGCCGGCGCCCGTTGAAGCGCGGCCGCCGGGCGCCGCGGCCCTAGGC
>JAEXTK010000112.1 GCA_023406985.1 Spirochaetota bacterium
CGATTCGCACGCGGGGTTCGTACCCCGCAGTATGCTGTAAAAAGCGATAAAAGGTTGAAACCGGATTGTAAGAATCCGCATCGGGGTACGAACCCCGCATACGATCCGTACCTTGCAGAACCAACATCCCCCGCGGCTTGCTGCGGGGGATTTGATTCCCCTAGGGGTCCTAGCCCGAAGGTCTTCATCTTCCCTTCCAGCGCTAGCTCGCTCCCGGGGAGCGGCGCGGCCCCGGAGCCGGACGCCCGGGGCGGACGGCGAGGAGACGCACCGCGGGGGGCGCGCCTGATGGCCGGCGACCGCCGCGATCGCGATGGCGCCCCCCGATCCCCTCTCCATCCCAAATCTTCGCGACACTAGGGCCGCATCCCTCAGGCGCCGGCTTCGCCCTTACTCCAGCAATTCCGCGAGCGAGTAGTCGTTCCTGAAGAGGTTCCGGTTCTCGGCGAGTATGAGGTTGTGGACGATCTCGATGTCCTTCATCCGCTTGGTCCGCTCCTTGGACTCCAGGACGTGTTCCAGCATCTTCACGGTGTAATAGCCCTGCAGGATGGGGTTCTGGTAGATGACCGCGGACAGGAGGCGCGTCTCCAGGTCGTGGACCGATTTCCGGTCGATGTCGTGGAGCACGACGATGGCCCGGCGGTAGTCGAGCTTGGCGATGGCCTCCATGAAGACTTGGTTGAAGGCGGGGAGGAGGTACACCGCGTCGACCTTGCCTTCCTCGGCGGCCAGGATGTCCGCTATCTGGGTGTCCGAATAACCCTTCCGGAGTATCGTCGTGATGTAGCGCAGGTCCACTTCCGTCTCGGGATACCGCTCCTCCATCACCGACCGGAAGCCGACGATGCGTTCGGCGTTGATGTCGGGCAGCTTGGCGAAGCGGTCCCGGTCCTCGTTGCTGCTGATGACGAGGACCCGGCCGCCGCGCTTGACCTGGAGGGTCTTGCCGATGAAGTCGGCCGAGAGCCTCCCTCCCGAGCGGTAGTCCGAGCCGATGTAGCAGAGGCGGTTGGATTCGGGCGCGTCCACGTTGAAGGTGACGTAGGGGACGCCGGCTTCTTCCGCGATGCCGAAGATGGTCTTCATGTCGTAGAGCCGCTGGTTCACGAAGGCCGCCCCGTCGAGGCCGGCCTTGATCTCCTTCCTGAGCTGGGCGATGTAGGCCGCGGTGTCCGACTCGGGTATGAGGTGGTAGCGCACGCTATAGTTGAACGGCAGGATCTGCTCGGCCGCTATCTCGATGCCCTTCTTGATATCGTGCCAGAAATAGGTGGGCAGCGTCGACGAAAAGACGGCGATATTCCGCACCTTGTTGCGGACGAGGGCCTGGGACGCCTTGCTGGGGACGTACGCTTTTTCCTGGGCGTAATCGAAGATTCGTTTCCGGAGTTCCTTGGAAACGTATCCCGTGCCGTTGAGCGCGCGACTCACGGTGATGAGCGAGATGCCGAGCTCGCGCGCTATGTCCTTTTGGGTAATGCTCATGGCGGCTTCCTAGTATACCCCATCTCTTCGCCGCGCAACTATTCGTTGACAGCGCAATGGATGTATGTTATACGTACATCATATCGATGTATCGTTGCCTAGTGAAGTCACGTGAGGAGGTTCGTATGAAGAAGGTTCTCATCCTTTCGTTCGCGCTGTTCTGCCTCGGCGTCTTCGCCTTCGCGGGCGCGGAGCAGGAGAGCGCGGGGGCGGCCAAGGCGCCGGTCACCCTGAGCATGCTGTTCTATAGCCCCGAACTGCAGGACCAGTACAAGGACATGGCGGCCGCGTACAAGGCGGAGACCGGGGTCACCCTGGATATCACCGTGCTCCAGGCCGATTACCGCTCGGTGCTCACGAGCAAGATCAACTCCGGGGACATCCCGGACGTCTTCATGAGCAGCGCCTACGCCGACAACTCGACCTATAAGGACTACGTCTACGACCTTTCGAAGGAAGACTTCATCAAGAAGATCTCCCCGTCCGCGCTCCAGGGCGTCACCGTGGACGGCGCGATCATCGGCTATCCTTTCCTGGTCCAGTCCCATTCCTTCATCTACAACAAGAAGGTTTTCCGCGACGTCGGCATCACGACGCTGCCGAAGACCCTCGCGGAGTACGAGGCCGCGGCCGCGAAGCTCCAGGCCGCCGGCGTCCAGCCCTTCGCGACGGGCTTCAAGGAGTTCTGGGTCCTGCCGCAGACCGCTTGGCAGGCCATCGCGCCGGTGGTGGTCAAGAACTACGGCGGGTACGCCGCCTTCGTGAAAAAGCTCAACGACGGCTCGCTCAAGTTCAAGAACGTCCCTGAGATGGCCAACGTCTTCGACCTCCTCGACCTGGTCAAGAAGTACGGCGGTCCGAAGCCGAACGAGTCCGATTTCAACGACCAGACCTCCTCCCTCGCCACCGGTAAGGTCGCCATGATCCACCAGGGCAACTGGGCCGAGGGCACCATCCTCAAGACCAACCCCGCCGCCGAGATCGGCTTCCTCGTGGGGCCCGTGGGGCAGGACGCCAAGGCCGGCGGCATCATGTTCGACTCCAACCAGACCCTGCGGGTGGCCAAGGACGGCAAGAACCTCAAGGCCGCGCTCGACTGGCTCCGCTGGCTCACGACGTCGGAGTACGGCAAGAACTGGATCCCGCTCAAGATCAAGCAGATGTCGCCGATCGCCGGCGCCGCCGCTCCGGAGTCGCAGATCGCCGCCGAGACGGTGAAGCAGCTCAACGCGGGCGTTCCAGGCTATCCGTGGTTCTACCAGATGTTCCCCACCGGCACCGAACAGCAGCTCGGCGCCATCCTCCAAGGGTACTGCGCCGGCATCACCGACCGCGCGGCCACCCTGGACGCCATGGACGCCGCCTACGCCAAGATCGCGAAAGCCGCCCAATAAGCGGATTTCGATGAGTCGACTTTGAAGGGACCGGCCGGATCGTCCGCGATCCGGTCGGCCCTTTCCCCTGGAAATCCACCAATGACGCAACTGGCAAAGAAGAAACTGGGGAGGGGGCTCACCTTCGCGGCCTTCACCCTTCCCGCGGCGGCCGCGATCCTGCTCGCCGTGGAGATACCCTTCCTCATGAGCGTGGTCTATTCCTTCACGAAGTGGAACGGCCTGGATCGCCAGCCCGTCTTGATCGGCCTGGCCAATTACGTCGAAATCTTCCTGGACGATCCGGACATGATGGCCGCCCTCGGCTTCACGTTCCAGCAGACGTTCTTCCGGGTGATCCTCACGAACGCGATCGCCCTCCTCCTCGCGGTCCTCCTGGACGGCGAAATCCGCGGCAAGTCGCCGCTCCGCGCCGCCTTCTACATCCCGAACATCATCAGCCTCATCGTCATCGGGTATATCTGGCGCTTCGTGTTCTCAAAAGGGTTCGATTCGCTCTACGAACTAACCCATTGGAATATCTTCATGCTGAGTTGGCTCGGAGAGCCGGCGATGGCCTCCCTCAGCGTGCTGCTCGTTTCCGTCTGGCAATCGATAGGGTTCTACCTCGTCATCTACATCGCGGGGCTCCAGATCGTGCCGCGCGACGTGATAGAAGCCGCCATGATCGACGGGGCTTCTTCCGCTTCCCGGTTCTTCAAGATCACGATCCCCCTCATCATGCCGTCCATCACGGTCGCGGTATTCCACTCCCTCTCGAACAGCCTGAAGGCCTTCGACGTGATCTTCAGCCTGACGAACGGAGGTCCGGGCGTCTCCACCACGACCATAGCCCTGGACATCTACAAGACGGCCTTCGTCGTGAGCCGCTTCGGCTACGGCACGGCCAAGTCGGTGGTGCTCTTCGTGATCATCCTGCTGCTGACGATTTTCCAGGTGAAGGCCTTCAAGAGCCGGGAGGTGGAAGCGTGAAGACCAAGGCGACGACGTGGATCCTCACCGGCATCCTCTGGGCGGCGGCGGTCCTCTACCTCTATCCGCTCTTCCTCGTGGTCATCAATTCCTTCAAGACCTTCGAGGAGATCACGACGAACGTCGTGGCCCTGCCGACCTCCCTCGCGCTGGAGAACTACGCGAACGCGTTCCACATCATGGAGTATCCCCGGCTCTTCCTGAATACCTTCATCGCCACGGCGGTCGGGGTCCTCGGGGTCGTCTTCCTGAGCGCGATCGCGGGCTACAAGCTGTCGCGGACCAAGACCGCCTACAGCTGGCTGCTCTTCATCGTCCTCATCGCGCCGATGATGATCCCCTTCCACTCGTTCATGATCGCCCTCGTGAAGGTGGCGAAGACCCTGCACCTCACGCGGTCCGTGGCGGGGCTCGGCGTGCTCTACTGGGGCCTCGGCGCCCCGCTCGCCCTCTTCATGTACCACGGGTTCGTGAAGTCCATCCCCATGGAGCTGGACGATTGCGCGCTCATCGACGGGGCATCCCCGTTCCGCGCCTTCTTCTCGGTCATCTTCCCGCTGCTGCAACCGGTGACGGTGTCCGTCATCGTGATCAACGCCATGTGGATGTGGAACGACTTCCTGCTGCCGCTCCTCGTCCTGAGCGGGACCAAGAAGGCCTATACCCTCCAGCTCGCGGCGTACAACTTCTTCGGCCAGTACAAGGTGGAATGGAACTACGCGATGGCGGGGGTCCTCCTCACCCTGATCCCCGCGGTCGCCTTCTACCTGGCACTCCAGAAGCACATCATCAAGGGCATGGTCGCCGGCGCGGTCAAGACCTGAGGCGGCGCCGCGCGCGGCGAACGCAAAGAACGAACGGAGATACCACATGAAGATCAGAGACGGCTATTGGCACATCGCGAGCGGCGTCACGCTGCTGAACCCGGTGGAGGCGCGCGACGTCTCCCTGGGGGACGGGACGCTCACCGTCTTCTCCGCCTGCAAGAAGATCGCCCACCGAGGCGACACCCTCAATTCGCCCCTGCTCACGACGACGTTCTCTTCCCCGTTGCCGGACGTCATCCACGTCCGGACGGTGCATTTCAAGGGAGCGCGCGATGCGGGCCCCGCCTTCGACGTGGCGGCGGACCGCCCGGAAGGCGTCACGACCGAGCGGAGCGAGACGGAGGCGATCCTGCGGAGCGGCGGCCTGGAAGTCCGCGCGGCCCTCGGCGGCCCGTGGCGCGTGGACTTTTCCCGCGGCGGGCAACGCCTCACGGGCATCGCCGGTAAGCTCTCCGGCCACGCCACGCTCGGCGACGGGAGCGCCCGCATGGTGGAGTACCTTTCGCTCGCGGTGGGCGAGACCGTCTACGGCCTCGGCGAACGGTTCACGCCCTTCGTGAAGAACGGCCAGGCGGTGGACATCTGGAACGAGGACGGGGGCACGAGCAGCGAGCAGGCCTACAAGAACATCCCGTTCTACCTCTCGAGCGCCGGCTACGGGGTCCTCGTCTCCAATCCCGGGAAGGTATCCTTCGAGGTGGGCTCCGAGGTCGTGACCGCGGTCCAGTTCTCGGTGCCCGGCGAGGTCCTGGACTACTACGTCATCGGGGGGGACACCCTCAAGGACGTGCTCCGGAATTACTGCGCGCTCACCGGAAAACCCGCCCTTCCTCCGGCCTGGTCCTTCGGCCTCTGGCTCACGACCTCCTTCACGACCGACTACGACGAGAAGACGGTTACGAGCTTCGTGGACGGCATGGCCGACCGCGGCATCCCGCTCCGCGTCTTCCACTTCGACTGTTTCTGGATGAAGGAATACCAGTGGGTCGATTTCACCTGGGACGCGGATCAATTCCCGGACCCTGCCGCCATGCTCGGCCGGCTCAAGGCGAAGGGGCTCTCCATCTGCGTCTGGATCAATCCCTACGTGGCCCAGAAGTCGGCCCTCTTCGACGAGGGGATGGCGAAAGGCTACCTCGTGCGGAAGCCGGACGGGAGCGTGTGGCAGTGGGACCGGTGGCAGGCGGGGATGGGCCTCGTGGACTTCACCAATCCTGAGGCGACGGCCTGGTACCAAGGGAAGCTCCGGCAGCTCCTCGATATGGGCGTGGATACTTTCAAGACCGACTTCGGCGAGCGCATCCCGACGGGCGTGGTTTGGCACGACGGGAGCGATCCGGAGAAGATGCACAACTGGTACACCTACCTCTACAACCGCGCGGTTTTCCAGCTCTTGGAGGACTACAAGGGGGTGGGGAAGGCCTGCGTCTTCGCCCGTTCCGCCACCGTCGGCGGCCAGAAATTCCCCGTGCACTGGGGCGGGGACTGCTCGGCGACCTACGAGTCCATGGCCGAGAGCCTCCGCGGCGGCCTCTCGCTGTCCCTCTCCGGTTTCGCGTTCTGGAGCCACGACATCAGCGGGTTCGAGCGGACCGCGACGCCCGACCTCTTCAAGCGTTGGGCGGCCTTCGGCCTCCTCTCGACGCACAGCCGGCTCCACGGCAACGAGTCCTACCGGGTGCCCTGGAATTTCGACGAGGAAGCCTCGGACGTCGTCCGCGCCTTCGTGAAGCTCAAGTGCGCGCTCATGCCCTACCTCTACGGCCAGGCCGGCGCCTCCGCGGAAGAGGGGGTCCCCCTGATGCGCGCCATGGTCCTGGAGTATCCGGACGATCCCGCGTGCGCTTACCTGGACCGCCAGTACTTCCTCGGGGACTCCCTGCTCGTGGCCCCGATCTTCTCCGCGGACGGAACGGTGTCCTACTATCTACCGGAGGGGCGGTGGACCAACTTCATCACCGGAGAGAAGGTCGAGGGCGGGGCGTGGCGGAAAGAGCGCCACGGCTATGCGAGCCTCCCCCTCATGGTCAAACCGGGGAGCCTGATCGCGGTGGGCGCGGTGGACGATCGCCCCGACTACGACTACGCCGACGGCGTCGCCTACCACCTCTTCGAGCTCGCCGACGGCGAGGTCGCGCGGACGTCGGTCCGCGACCTGGACGGGAAGGCGGTTGTCGCGGCGGAGGCCCGGAGGACCGGGCGGACGCTGACCGTGACGGCCAAGGGCGCTAAGCAGGCCTGGAGCGTGGTCTTGCGCGGGGCGACGTCGATCTCGTCGGTGGCGGGCGGGAAGCCCGAACCGTCGGGCAAAGGCGTCCTGATCGCCGTCCCCGCCGGCACCGAGACGGTGACCGTGGAACTCTGAGCTTCGGCCCTGCGGCGGCCGGGCTCTACGCCCGGAGCCCGCGGGCTCGGCG
>JAEXTK010000146.1 GCA_023406985.1 Spirochaetota bacterium
TCGCGGAGGCCGCCTCCTATACGGTCCTCGTGGGCGCCCGGAACGGCGCGGGCGATTGGTCGGCGAACACGAGGGTCGGGCCGGTCACGGTGGACACGATCGCCCCGACGATCCGGTTCGAGGCGGACTCTGGCGAGATCGCCTTCAACGCGCCGCCGCGGAACGTCTCCTATACCCTGAGCGAAGCGGCGACGGTGTCGCTCGCGATGACACGCCCCGACGGCAGCGTTGAGGAATCGGAGCTGACGCTCGGCGCGGGCACGTACGCGTACGCCTTCGCGGAGGCGGCGGCGGGGACGTATTGGCTCGACGCGGAACTCGTGGACCCGGCCGGAAACCGCGGCAACCTGGGCGGGGGCCGGAAGCGGCAGCGGATCCGCGTGAACGCGGCGCCGACGATCGTCCTGGAGGATTCCTCCACCACTCCCGGTAAGCCCCACGCGCTTACCGCGCGGGTCGTCGATCCCGACGGCGACGCGCCGCTCGCGTTCCGGTGGAATTTCGGGGACGGGACCGGACCGGGGACGGCCGAGCCGGGCTCGATGGTCCATCGATATTACCACTCCGCGGAGCAGGCCCAGCGGAGCGAATACACGGTGACGCTCACGGCCACCGACGCCCTCGGGAAGTCGGCGACCGCCTCGGCGCGGGTCGTCGTGGAGAATACGCGGAGCGGCCCGCTCTACGCGGACGAGTACTGGTCGGGAGCGCGGACCGTGGACGGGGACGTGACCGTCGGTCCGGGAATAACACTGACCGTCGCGCCGGGCACGGTCGTATCGGTCGGCGGGGAATCGGCGGAAACGTTCGCGGCCGCGCTCATCGTGGCGGGGACGCTGAATGCCGCAGGCGCGCGCTTCGATACGCGGCTACCGGGAGCCTACTGGAAGGGAATCCTGCTTTCGGGCGTCGCGGATCTTTCGGGAGCCGCGATCTCGTCCGCCGAGCGGGGGCTCGCCGCCGTGGCGGGAAGTTCGGCGACCTTGAACGGCGCCTCCTTCCTCGGCAACCGCATCGGCCTCCACGTCCACGGCTCTTCTCTCGTCCTCGACTCCTGCGTTTTCAGGAGGAACCGCCGGTACGCGATCAAGGAAGACGCGGGGGCGCGGGTCGTCGTGCGGGGGAGCCGTTTCGGCGGCAACGCGCACGACTATTATCACCAAGAGCTGACCGTTCTGGGCATCGAGGCCGTGAACGGTTTGACCGGTAACTCCGGGAATACCGAGGAATAGGGATCATGAAAAAAGCTGCGGCGATCGTCCCGATCATGGCGTTCTGGCTTTTGGCGTGGTTTCCCGCCTTCGGCGGAGAGATCGATTCCTTCCCGGCGAGCGAGGCCGTCGCCTCGACGACCACCTCCGCCGTCGCCCCCGCCGTATACGCGGTAGACGGGGACCCGGGAACCTCCTGGAGGCTCGATCCCGCCGCGGAGAGCGGCAGGCTCGAACTGCGTTTCGCTTCAGGCGTCCTCGTGTACGGCCTGGAGCTGGACGGGCGGCTCGCGGACGGCGCCTCCTTGCGGATTTCCTATCTCGACGAGGACGGCATGAAGCGGCCCTTCGCGAGCGGTTTCGTCTCGTCGCTCCCGCTCTCGCGGAACTTGGATCTCTCGTACGAACGGGCCGTCGCCGCGGCCGTCGTTATCGACCTGGAGCAGGAAGCGGGCGGAGATTCGGCGATACGGGAAGTCCGCGTCATCGGCGAGCGGGCCGCCGAGGCGGCGAGCCTCATCGAGCCTGAAACCGTGGAGGCGAGCGAGCGCACGAGCGCCTACTACCCGGAAACCTTCCTCTTCGACGGGAACCCGCGGACGGAGTGGCGCGCGTCCAGGTCCGGCCCCTTCGATTCGGTCCCGCGCTCGGTGGACGACCGGTTCCGGATGTGGCACGAGGGACGGCGGCACCCGCGGCGGACCGACGAGCTCGAAGCGATCGCGCGCCTCGGCGTCGCCCGGAAGATCGATTCGATACGCGTGTACGTGTCGGACGACCTGGACGGCGACGTCGAGATCGAAACGTCCCGCGCTTCTTCTTCCTGGGCGCGGATCGGGCGCATCGCTGAACGGAGTTCCGCGGGCTGGTACGAATTCGATTGCGGCGGAAAAGAAGCGGATGCGGTGCGCGTCGTCCACGAGGGGCGGCGCGGCCAGGCGTCCGGCATCGGCGAAGTGGAGATCCGGGGCCGCGGGAGCCCGGGGGACGCCTACGCGGCCATAGGCGGCGCGGGGCCGTACCCGTTCTCCTCCCCGCTCGATTATTGCTTCGAAGCGAAACGGTCGGACGGCGCCCGTACGCTCGAGATCGGGACCGGCGCGGCGGCGGGCGATCTTACGATCGAGCTCAACGGTACGCGGCATACGCTCGCGGCGCGCTCGGCGATGGAGGGAACGGCCCTGTACGCGCTCGAGGTCGCGGGAGCGGACCTCTGGGAAGGGGCGAATTTCCTGCGCATCCTGCCGCGCTCGAACGCGGACGAATTCCGCTTCGCGCGGCTGCGCGCGGAACGCGGCCGGGAACCGGTATCCCTCGCGGGGAACGGCGCCGCGGCGGACGGGCGCTTCATGACCGACGCCGCGACGGAAGAGGAGGCGACGTACGCCCTGGACGGGATGGCCGCGCTGCGCGCGGTGGAAGCGTATTCGCTGAACGGCCTGTTCCCCGAAATCTTCGTGGCGGATCGGCGCGGCTGGAAACCGGTGCCGCTCACCCGCCGGGAAGGACCGCGCGGCGTCTACGTCACCGGCGCGGAGACCGACCGGATCAAGGTGAAGCGGGCCGGCTCGCGGCTCGCGGAACTCTGCGTTTCGGGGAGCCGCTCTCCGGACCGCGCGCCCGTCGTGACGTTCCTGTCTCCCGAGGCGCTCCGCGGCGAATTCCCGCGTCTTCCCTCATCCGACTACTTCATCGGGTTCGTGGATGATCCGGCTGCCCGCGTGTCGGTGAACGGCCGCCGCGTGCCGACCTTCGGCCACTATTTCTGGGCCACTCCGCGTTTCCTCGAAGAACCGGAGGACGGCCTCGCGACGATCGAGGCGACGGCGGTCGACGGGCGAGGACGCGCAGGGCGCGCGGCTGCGACGATCTTCGTCGGCGATACCGAAGGGCTCGAACTGGATCAGGAAGACAAGGTCCACTACAGCTCCGGCGCCTGGACCGTAAGCGGCTCCTGTCGACTGCATGACGCTGAAGTGCGCGTGAACGGAACCCCGGCGCGGATGGCCGGCCGGCGCTTCACGGCGACGATCCAATTGGAGGAGGGCCTCAACACGGTAGCCGTGGAGGCCGTGAGCCGGCGGTCGGGCAGGACTTTCGCGGCGGCGTTCCGCAGAGTGGCGAAGGCTGGGTCTCCGCTCTCCCTCTCCGTGATCAGTCCGGAGAGCGGCGCCTACACGCGGGAGGCGGCCCTTTCCGTGAAAGGCCTCGTCCTTGGCGCGGGAACGCCGACGGTGACCGTGGGGGGAAAGCCGTGCGCGGTGAACGGCGACGAATACTCGAGCGGCCCGATCGCGCTCGTCGAGGGCGCCAATCGGATCGAAGTCGTCGCCGTCGATGCCCTCGGTAGGCGGCAGACGACGACCGCGGTCGCGTACCGGGATAGCGTCCGACCCGTCGTCCATGTT
>JAEXTK010000147.1 GCA_023406985.1 Spirochaetota bacterium
GGTTTTACTCTCTACTGAATCGGCCCGTGCCGTCGTTGATCCACGCCATGTCCGCCTCCTCGTCGTCGAGGACGATATCCAAGTCCCCGTCATGGTCGATATCGAAGAACCGGACCCAATAGAACCATTCCCCCGCGTCGTCGAAATGGCCGGCGACTCGAGCCGCGGTGACGTCGCGCAGCGTTTTCCCGTCGATCAGCTGGAGATAGTAACCGACGTAGAAACCCAGTCCGGTCGGATCGCCGGTGCGGTTGAGCAAGATATCGATCGCGCCGTCGCCGGTCACGTCCGCAAGGCTGATCCCTATGGCGACTCCGCGCCCGGCGACCGCGGGGAGTACGGAACTCCGGTCCTGCCGGTATGTCCCGGTCTCGTTTCCCCAAAGTATCCGCGAGGCCGCGCCGTCCTGTTCATGGCCGGTGATGATCAAGTCGAGGTAACCGTCGCCGTTGAGGTCGTAGAGTTCCGACGTAAAGTAGTTCTCGGCCAGCTCGGCGGGGAAGAGGCTCCGATCCGCGACGAATCCGCCCTTCCGGTCATTGACCAGGAAGACCCCGGGCGTGAAGAAGAGATCCGGGTACCCGTCGTTATCGATGTCGCCCGCGGTCACCGAGTGGTAGAAATCGACCGGCAGCGGCAGGTAGCTCCACCCCAGGGCTTGGCCCGCGTTGTTGCGGATGATGATCGGTATCTCCCCTGGATACGGCGGCTGGTCGTACCCGTGGCCCGCGATGACGACGTCGTCGAAACCGTCCGCGTTAAAGTCGTTGACGACGGCTTTCCTGGCGTGGACGAGCGACGGGGTCGATTCTCCGAAGACGCCCGGCGTTTCCGTGAAAACGCCGGCCCCGTCGTTCTTGAAGAACCGCACCGCCGTCGCGGCCTCGGTCGCGGTCAGATCGACGGAGAGGAGGTCCTCCACCGCGTCGCCGCGCAGGCTGAAATAGGCGCGGGCCAGCGGCGCGCGCGTCGGATGGATGCGCGCGGTGCCGAGCAGGCGGGCGTAGGACGTCGTCGCGTTGATGGCGGGATTCGGCTCCACCGCGCCGCCCGGACCGCTTCCGCCGATATCGCACGCAAGGAGGGCGCAAGCCGCGATCGCCGCGGCCGCTCCCGTTGAAAGCGGATTCACGTTATTCTCCTCCCATAACCTAATGCGGGGCCGCCCCGCGCGATCTCACTCTACCTTGGTCACCTTCCCGAGGCTGAGCGATTCGGTCCAATTCCGGGGATCGTCCCAACCTTCGGGGAGGGTCGGATAGGCTTCGAAGTCCCGTTCCAGCCGGACGTCCGCGAGGATCGCCTGTACGGAACCGTCGGGCCCCGTGGGTACGTAGAAGCTCTCCACGATGAAGCCGTTTCCTGAGACCGTCATGCGGAACCGTTCGCTCGGTACGCCGTCCGCGAAAGGGCCGAGGAGCAGATCGGTTGAAGTCCCCGACTCCGCGGCCGGCCGGTAGTACTTCCGATCCGTGCTTTCGAATTCGAATCCTTCGAACGTGGAGACCGAAACGATGTCGAAATAACTCGCCGTCAGCGTGGCGACGAAATCCGTCCGCATGACGCTGCGCCCGGCGCCGGGACCGGGATAGGTCCTGAGCGTCTCGGCCGCTTCATCGTACCGCACGTACGTCTCGTAGCCTCCGATCCAGGTTCCGTACCAGCTCTTCGCGACGACCGGTTCCGCGGTCTGGCTCGCTCCGGAGGAAGGAGATTCGGACGTCTTGGCTATGCTCGAAGAAGCGAACTGCTTTGGCTTTTTGCCCTCGGGCGTGATGATGACCCCGACTTCGGCGTCCGAAATCGTGTCCGTGGGAACGTCGTGGGTACCCCGAATGATCACCTCGATCAAGGTTCCGAGCAGATTCCCCTGGGCTTGCAGGATGACGGCCTTGGTCGTTTCGTGGTACGTGCCCGAGAGGTCCATCAGGATGTCCCCCGCCCGAACCTTTCCGGTCACCGACACCCATCCTGATGCGAGGTCCCGCGGGCCGGTCGCCCGATCGACGCTGGCCTCGGGAACGGCGAACTCGAAGACCGCGGTCTTCTGGCTGGCGTCCTCGGCGGTCACCGTTGCTATTCCCCTGACGGTGCGCATGCTTTCGCCGTCTTCCGGACCGTCCGCGGCGGGATTCGCGCAGGCCGCCGCGAGGATGACGCACGCGCCGACGATCGTCAAAGCTCCGTTTCGTTTCATATCGCCTCCGTTATCGATGCTGCGATCAGCAAAGCAGGAAGCATGCCGAGCGCGGCATGGCGGCTGGGAAAGCTATCGGCTAGTCAAATCACTGCTTAATAGAGAATTATTTTCATGGGCGGAACGTCTATTCGGAAGAGCGGAGCGAATCCGCCCGCAGCGTATCAACGAACATTGACGGCGGCTCCGGTTTTTTCAACAAATGATGACGCCGCCTTCGCGGGTGAGTATATTTTCGGCTATGTCGGATTCGTCGCTCGTCACCCCCGTGTTGATCGTCGACGACGATAACGCGGTCATTACGGCGGAAAGGCGTCTCCTCGAGGGCGGGGGCGTGGCTCCCGTCCTGGCCTTTACCGACGCCTCGGCGGCCGTACGGGCGCTCGCGGACTACCCCTTCGCCCTCGTCCTGCTCGACGTACGGATGCCGGGCCTCAGCGGACTAGACGCGCTCGCGGCGATCCGTTCCGCTCGGCCGGAGGCGACGGTCGCCATGGTTTCTGGCGTGACCGAACTCGATACCGCGCTGGAATGCATCCGTCGCGGCGCCGCGGATTACCTCGTCAAGCCGG
The DNA here is from genome assembly GCA_023406985.1 of Spirochaetota bacterium. GTDB lineage: Bacteria > Spirochaetota > Spirochaetia > Treponematales > Breznakiellaceae > JAEXTK01. The sequence continues at coordinate 2,770 of JAEXTK010000147.1, forward strand.
TGGAGCCCGTGCGGCTGTTGCGATTCGTGAAGAACGCGTTGGAACAGCTTCAGCTCCGCGCGTCCTACCGGGTCGTCCGGAGCGGACTCGTCGGCGAAGGCCCCCTGCCCGAACTCCCCGGACTCCGAACCGCCAATCCCAAGCTCCGTACTATTTACGGGTATTGCGCTTCCATCGCGCCCCTGCGCGCTCCCCTGCTCATCCGGGGCGAAACGGGCACGGGTAAGGACGTCCTGGCCAGGGCGGTGCACGCCGCCTCCGGCCGGTCGGGGCCCTTCGTCTCGGTCAACGCGGGCGGCCTTGACGACGCGCTCTTCTCCGACGCCCTGTTCGGGCACCGTCGGGGCGCCTACACGGGGGCGGGGGAGGCGCGGGAAGGCCTCGTGGCGAAGGCGCGGGGCGGGACCCTGTTCCTGGACGAGATCGGGGATCTGGAAAGCGCCAGCCAGGTGAAGCTCCTGCGCCTCATCGAGAACAACGAGTATCTTCCGCTGGGCAGCGACGACCCGCGGAGCGCCGAAGCCCGCATCATCCTGGCGACGCACCAGGATCTGCGCCTACTCATGGGAGACTCCCGGTTCCGCAAGGATCTCTATTACCGGATATCCACCTACGAGGTGGAGCTGCCGCCGCTCCGCGAACGACCCGAGGATATTCCGGAACTCTTCGAGCGGTTCCTGGAAGAAGCGCGCGCGGAACAGGGCGGCACCTTCGACTTCGCGGAATCCAGCCTCGACCTCCTGTTGGAGTACGATTTCCCGGGAAACATCCGCGAGCTCCGCGCCTTCGCCCAGCGGGCGGCGACGCGGGCCATCGCGTCCGCGTCGCGGCGCGTGGATACCTCCGTCCTCTTGGAGGAAGGCGCCTTGGCCGCGGCGGCCGCGCGGTTCGAACGCGTCCGCCACGGCGGCAAGGGATCGGGCTTGGAGGACGTCCTGGAATCCTTACCTTCGCCCCTGCCGGACCTCTCCGCGTGGCAGGGCCTCCTCATCCGGGAAGCCTTGCGCCGCAGCGGCGGGAATATTTCCATGGCCGCGCGGTCCATAGGACAGAGCCCCCAGGCGCTCCATCAGCGACTACGGCGACGCACGGCGGCTCGTCTTGAGCCGTGATCGGTTCCGCATCGCGCTCGCGCTCCTCCTCTGGGCCCCCCTTTCGCTTCCGGAGGTCTTCGCTTCCGACCTCCGTACCTTCGTGCCCCGAGGCGGCGTTGCGTACCCAGGACCGTGCTCGTACTTCCTGATCGATGCAGGCTCCGCCCTGTCTCCCGCCGAAGCCCTCCGGTCCGGCGGCTACCGACCGCTCGACCGTAACTCCCGGTCCTTCGCCTATCGTCCGGGTACGTTCTGGTTCCGCTTCCGGATGGTCAGGCCGGCGGACGACCATCGATCCCTCTCCCTCGTGTTTCAATCCTTGCACCTGGACACCGTGAACGTCCACCTTTTCGCGCCCGACGGAACGCCGATCGCCTCGGCGAGCCTCGGCGATACGGATGCGCGCTACCGCGCGCCGCCGCGGTCGCACCTTCCCGCGGTCACCCTGCCCGAGGGCCGGGAGTTCACCGTGCTGACCGAGATCCGGTCCACGAACTCGGTGGTATTCACGCCCCAGGTGATGGAAACCGAATCGCTCGCCATGCTGAACGCCCGCTTCGTCGCCGCCTTGGGGGCCGTCCTCGGCCTGGTTCTGGCCTTGGCGTGCTTTCACCTCGTCGCGTACCGCGCCCACCGCGAAAGGGCCTACTTCCGGTACGGTATCTATCTCGCCGCGGCCTCCCTGTTCTTCTTCGAATACTTCGGCCTCACGACGCTCATCGTTCCGCGGAGCGCCGGGCTCCAGAACCGGCTGGACATTCCCGCGCCCCTCTTTCTGATCTGGGCCTTCCTCCGTTTCGCCGTCCCCTTCGCGCGCGTCGACTCCCTCTCCTCCGGACGTTTCCTCGATAGGCTCTCCCGGCTCCTCCTCGTGGCGCCGGCGGCCGCGTTGCTCCTCGGACAGCGCAGGCTCGCCCTCCTGACCCTCAACGCCCTCGCCGCGTTCGTCCTCCTTTGGCTAGTTCCGCTCGTGCTCCGGCAGGGCCTGCGCGGCGTACGCGAGGCGCGGGCCTTCCTCGCGGGCTGGGGCCTCTATCTGCTCGGTATGTTCCTCCACACCATCGCCTCTTTAGGCATGGTCCCTTCTTTCATCGCGGCGGCGTATCTGACCCTCGCAGGCTTCCTCGTGGAGGCCGTCTTCGTGAGCTACCTCCTCGTGGAGAAGATCCGCGCGCTACGCCGCCTCGTGGAAAGCCAGTGGCGGGATTTGGCCCGGGCGGAGCATCTCTCCGCGCTCGGCACCCTCGCGGGGGAGATCATCCACGAGCTTTCCGGGCCGTCCCATATCATCGGCCTCAACGCTGAGGCCGCGCTCGCGGCCTTCGGAGACTGGCGGCCGGCGTTGCCGGAGGCGCGGGCGGACGAATACGAAGCGGGCCTCCGGGATATCCGGGAGGTTTCCCGGCACATGAGCCGGACCATCGAATCCATCAAAACCTACGTGCGTCCGGCCGAGGATCGGCCGGAGACCTTCGACGCCGCCCTCGTGGCCCGATCCACGCTCAAACTGTACCGCGCCGCGCTCGGCGTCGAGCCCAAGTACGTATCGGCCGAGATTCCCGACGAGCCGCTGCCCATACGCGGCGCGCCCCTCAAATTCCAGCAATTGCTCGTGAACCTCCTCCGGAACGCGGCCCAGGCGCTGGAAGGGGCGGATCGGCGCATCCGGCTTTCCCTGGTGAGACGGGACGGCGAAGTCGACCTCGTCGTTGAGGACGAGGGGCGCGGCATGGACGCGGAGACCCTGAGGAAGCTCGGGACGGCCTTTTTCACCACGCGGCGCGATGCGGGCGGGACGGGCCTCGGCGTGCGCATATGCTTCGGCATCGTCGAGGAATTCGGCGGTTCCCTCACCTACCGGAGCGAACCGGGGGCGGGGACTACGGCGACGGTAACCCTTCCCGTCGCGGCCGAGGCCTGAATGTACACCCACGCCAAGCTCCGCGATTTCGACGATCGCCTGTCCTCCCTCTTCCGGGAGGTGGATCGGCGGCTGGAGGATCGCTGGGGCTCCGCGTTCTCCGTGCACCCGAACCGTCCGCGGCGCGGGGAGACCGCGAATCCCGAGGCGGACGGCCTCTTCGAGGTGGCCCCCGACTTCACGCCGGGCATCGGCTCGGAGCGGGGCCGCGGCTACCTCATCTCCCTGCGCGTCGCCACCTTGGATAAGGTGCCCCAGGAGCGGCGCGAGGCCTTCATGGAGGAAGCCGCCGGCGCGGTCATGGAGCTGCTGCCGTCCTACTTCCCGGGCCGCAAGCTGCGCGTGGTCCGGGACGGGCCGCGGTTCAAGATCGTGGGGGATTTCTCGCTCGGATCGGTATAGGCGCGGGCCTCCGCGGTCCGGTCCGGCCCTCAAGGAAGAGGGCCCTTTTTTTGCGCGCGGCCGTAACCAATCGGGACTTCCGTAAATTTTCTCCATGGCATTTTCGCGGAGGTACCATGATAGAAGTTGAAAAACTCACCAAATTCTACGGTCCCTTCAAGGCCGTGGACGATCTCAATTTCTCCATCAAGAAAGGCGAGATAGTCGGCCTCTTGGGACCGAACGGGGCGGGAAAATCCACGACCATGCGCATGGTGACCGGATTCTTGAGTCCGACGTCCGGGACCGTCACCATAGACGGGGAGGATATCGCGGCGAATCCCAAGGCCGTGAAACGCAAGATCGGATACTTGCCCGAATCGGCTCCGCTCTACGCGGACATGATCGTGGAGGATTACCTCAAGTACGTCGCGGCGGTGCAAGGCGCCGCCGACCGCGCGGCCGTGGACACGGCCCTGACCTGCGGCCTCGCCGAGGTGATGCACAAGAACGTCGGCGAGCTTTCCCGCGGGTATAAGCAGCGGGTCGGCCTCGCCCACGCGCTGCTCCACGATCCGGAGATCCTCATCCTCGACGAGCCGACCTCCGGTTTGGACCCCAACCAGATCATCGACGTGCGAGGACTCATCAAGGAACTCGGGAGGACCAAGACCGTCGTGATCTCCACCCACATCCTCAGCGAGGTGGAGATGCTCTGCGACCGGGTGATCATCGTCTCCCAAGGCCGGATCGTCGCCGACGGTCCGACGGCCGAACTGCGCGGCCGGTACGGCAACCGCGCCCAACTCCGCGTCCAAGCGGGCGGCTGCGACGCCGCGGAACTCCGCCGGGAACTCGGCTCCCTCGCCGGAGTCTCGGCCTGCGAGCTCGTGGAGGCGGAGCCGGGCCTCGCCGCCGCGCTCCTCTCCGTAGGCGGCGACGAGGTGCGGCCGGCGGTGTTCTCCGCCGTCAAGAAGAACGGCTGGGTCCTGTACGAGATGTCGCTGCAGCGGAACAGCCTTGAGGACGTATTCAGGGCGCTCACCGCGGGAGGTACCGAACTATGAAAAACCGAAGCGCGCCGCGCGGCGCTCGGCCCCCGCGGGGGGCCGCGGGGGCGCGCGAATTCCCCGGAA
>JAEXTK010000181.1 GCA_023406985.1 Spirochaetota bacterium
CCCGGCGCCTGGGTGGGCCCCCCCCCCCCGGGCGCCCGAGGCCGATGCCCGCGAGCGAGTCGCGTTCGGCCCGCCTGAGCACCGCGAGCGCGCGTGCGTAGTCTTCGGTTTCCCAGGCCGTACGCGCGAGCGCGATCGTGCGTTCCGCGGGAGCGCGGAGCGGCGCGATGAAGCGGGGAATCGCCGGGAAGGGCGGCTTCAGGTCGGCTTTCGCCGGCTCGGCCGGGGCGGATGCCGGCGCCGCGGCAGGCCTCCCGCCGCGCGCTTCCTGCGCCGGACCTGGCGTGACGGCGATCCATCCGGCTTCGGCGCGGAGCGAGGACTCCCCCGCGGGGGCCACGACGACGGCCGGAAGGCGGAAGCCGGGAGCTTGGAGCGCGGTGAGCCTGAACCGAGCGACGACGCCCCGCGCCCGATCCTCTTCCGAGAGCGCCAAGCTCTCCATGAGCGCGCCCTCCGGCGCGTCGGCCGAGATCGTCGCCTCTCCGGCAGGCCCGCCGGCCATGACGAGCAGGACCTCCGCCGCAACCCCCGCGCGGAGGGTGGACGGCACCCGCTCCCATGCCAGCGAGCGCCGCGGGACGGGAGGACGAGAAACGCCGCCCGGACCGGAGACGCGGATGGTCAAGGGGGGCGTGCTGCCCCGCTTTTCGGGGACTTCCACCCGGAAGGGATCGAACGCGAATTCCCCTTCCTCCGCCACGGAGAAGGTGAACTCGATGGCGGTCCAACGTTCGTCCCGATCGCCGCCGCGGACGAGCCGAGGTTCGCTCCTCACCCGTTCCAGGGTGACGCCGCGGGGCAGGGTCGGCGCGCGAACCTCCGCGCGGGTAGGATCGGGATACTCCACGAGGAGGGTAACGACGAGGGCGGAGTCGACGGAGGGGCGTTCCGGGCTCACGGTGACGAGCACCGCGAGCGGTTCCTCCGGCCCCGAGCCCCCGGTCGCGGCCCCCTTTTTGCCCGACTGCGCGGGGATCGGTGCGGCGGCGAGCAGGCAGAGCAGCGCGATGAGTCCGGACCGCGCCCGTGGCGTGCTCGTCCGCATCCTCAATAATCGGCGGCGGATGAAGAGTCGCCCTTCCATTCCCTGCTCCTCCAACGATCGCTCTCCTTTTCCCGGATATAATCGAACAGGACCTTCGGTTCGGCGCCCGCCTCGCGCCTGCCGAGCGGAGCCACCGATGTCGCGGATGAGCTCTTCCGGGAGAGCATGCGCAGGCTCAGCTCCAGATTGCGCTTGGCGTCCTGCCGCGAACCGTCCGTCTCCAGAGCCCGACGGAAATCCGCGGCCGCGCCCGCGAAGTCCCCTGCCCGATAACGGGCGATCCCGCTGTTGTACCGGGAGCGGAACAACAGCTCGCGGGCGGACGGCAGGGAAGCCGCGGCTTCGGCCGCGGCGAAGCGCCGGACTGCCGCATCGGTCTCAGCGAGCGAGAGATATACCGACCCGAGGCCGTAATCGGCGTAGGGCGCGACGTTCGGATGGTTCTTGGCGCGGAGATAGGCCGCGGTCGCCTCCCTGGGCGACCCGCGGGAGGCGAGGATATTGCCTTCCATGACGGCGAGCCGTTCGCGATACATCGTGCAGGAGGCGAGCAGCGCGGCGCACGCGGAGAGGACCGCCCGGGAATACCGGTTCATCGTTTCCTCCTGACGCCGTTCTCCGCGAGCTTGGCGGCGGCGAACGCGACGAGGGCGGCGATGAGGAACAGGTGGCTCCGCGGCATGGCCTCCGTCCGGAAGCCGTCCGCCGCGCCGTGCGAGGAGAAGGCGGCGATCCGCTCCGCGAGGGCGCGGCCGGCATCGCTGCGGTTGCCGTCCACGTAGAGGCCGGACGTGCGCTCCGCCGCGGCGCGCAGCGGCTCGGCGCGGAGCGCGCTCACGACGGGAGTCCCGTCGGAGGACCTGAGGACCTCCCCCGCCGAGATCGGTACCGGCGCCCCTTCATCGGTGCCGAGGCCGACCGCGAGGACGCTGACGCCGGCCTTCGCGGCGCGATCGGCCGCCGCGTCCAGGGCGCCCGAAAGGGCCTCGCCGTCGGAGAAAAGCACCACGACGCGCCGCGTGGGCACCGTTTCCACGAACGCGGACTGCGCCGCGTCGAGCAGGCGCTCGAGGTCCGTACCGCCCGCGGTCATCGCGCTCGTGGACGCGGCGTCGAGCAGGGCGAGCACGCTCTCGGTGTCGTCGGTCAAGGGGACCGCGACCTCGCCGCCGCCCTTGCCGATGGCCACGCCGAATCGGATGCCGGCGGAAGCCTCCACGAGCTCCCTCCCGACCGCGGCGGCCCGCTCCAGGCGCGAAGGGGCGGTATCCCGCGCGTCCATGCTGCGGGAGAGGTCGAGGGCGAGGACGACGTCCACCCCGCGCCGATACTCGCTCACGAGGCGCTCTCCCCAGCGGGGACCGGCCAAGGCGAAGACGGCCAGGGTCAGGCTGGAAAGGAAAAAGAGGGTGGAGAGGATATAGCGATTCCGCAAATCCCGGACCAAGGCGTCGAGCCCTTCGGCTCCGCCCCCGATCAACGCCAGGAGGCCCGAGAGGCGCCGCCCGAAGCGGCGCGGCGCGACGAGGATGGCGGGCGCGAGCAAGATGAGCAGGAGGAGGTAGCGGGGATGATCGAAGCTCACAAGAACGCCCCCAAGACCAAGCGGCGGACGGCCCGCGCCGCGACCAGGAGCGCGATGCCCGCGAGGATGAAGGGCGCCTGAAGGGTCGTCGTCCTGATGCGGGTGCTCGATCGCGTCGCGGTGGCCTCCGCGGCGTCCAGCCGGGAGAATGCCCTGCCGAAGGCTTCCGCCGAAGGCGCGGCCACGTAGATCCCGCCGCCCGCGCGGGCGATCGACCGCAGGGCTTCCGGATCGAAGCGGGAATCGAAGACGCCGGTGCGCCGGAGCTTGCTGGTAGGATCGACGTAGTCGATGGAAACCTCTCCCGCGCCGCCGACGCCGACTACCCAGAGCGTCGCCCCGGAGGCGCGGAGGGCCGCGGCGGCCGTCGCCGGATGGACCGCGCCGGCGTTGTTCTCGCCGTCGGTGATGAGGACCGCCGCCTTCCGGACGGCGCGCGAGGACCGCAGGTGGAGGGCCGCGACCGAGAGCCCGAGGCCGAGGGCCGTGCCGTCGCCGAGTTCCGCGACCGCGAGGGAATCGAGGCGACGGAGGAGGGCGCGCCGGTCCACGGTGGGCGGCACGAGGAGGGCCGCGTCGCCGCCGACCGCCACGAGGCCGACGGCGTCGGCCCCCCGGTTCACCGCGAATTCCCGCACGAGCCTTCGGGCGGCGTCGAAACGGCTCGCCCCGGCCATGTCGCGGGCGGACATGCTCGGGCTCGCGTCCACGATGAACAGGACGTCCGCGCCGCGCTCCAGCCAGACCGTCTCGGTGGTGAGGGAGACCGGACCCGCGGCGGCTATGGCGAGGGAAAGGGCGCCGAGGATCTCGGCGGCGCGGAGGAGCCGGACGACCAGCTCGGCGCCGACCGGCGGCTCGAACGAGGCGCCGCCCGGCGGCCCCAGGGGGATCTCGATGGCCGCGGCGCTCCTGAGGATCCGCGAGACGACGTACGCGGCGGCGAGCGCGAGCACGGAGAAGACGAGCAGGAACGGCCGTTCGAAGCTCAGCGTCATGGGGCAGCCCCCGCTCCGGCAGCGTCGGCGGCCGCGCTCCGCGAAAGCGTCCGGCGCCGGGTGAAATTCGCCTCCGAGGCGGCCTCTACCCGCTCCACGAGGGCGACGACCTCTTCCAGGGCCGAGCCGAGCTCGGCGCGGCTCGCCGCGGCGCCGCCGAACCGCACGGCGTCTCCCCAGCGGAAGAGCCGTTCCAGGAAGGCGCCGTCGAGGGTCTCCAGCCTGACGTAGACGTTTTCCCGGGAAGGCGGCAGCCGCGGACCGCGGGCTAGGGCCTCGGGGAACTCGCGGGGGGTCAGCGCGAGGCAGTTGACCCCGGTCCGATACGAAAGGTAGCTCCGCAACTCGGAGAAGAGGATCGAAAGGAATTCCACCGGATTCATCGCCGCCAGGTTATCCGCGAGCCGCGTCGCGACGCGGCGCATCGAGCGCGCCACGAGGCCTCTCCGGCGCCGCTCCAAGGCCTCGCGGAGAAGGGCCGGGCCGCGGAGAAAGAGGAACGCGCCCAACAGGGCCGCCGCGGCGAGGATCAAGACGGCGGCGTACAGGAGGACCGCGGTGCCCGGCGCCGCGAGGGGCGCGGCCGGCGGAGCCAGCTCCGCGGTACCGCCCTCGGCCTCCAGGATCGACGCGATCGGCGCGACGAGCCCCGAAAGGACGACGCCGCCCGCCTCGATCCGGGGCAGCTCCACGAGGCCCGGAGCGTAGGCGGCGAAATCCACCAGGGCCCGCCAACCGCCTTCCGCGCGTTGCAGTTCCACCCGGAGCACCACCGCGTCTTTGGAACGCGGGAGCCGCTCCGCGACCTCTATCGCCAGGGGCGCGGCGAGGCCGGCCGCCGAGGCGTCCAGGGGTACGATGAGCCGCGCCCGGTCGCCGACGTACACGGTCTGCGGCACGAGCACGGGCTCCGCTCGCCCGCCTCCGGCCGTTTCCGCCGAACCCGCGGCGCACGCGATAGCGGCCAAGGCGAGCGTGAGGATCGTGGAACGGAGCCCGCCCGACGCGACGCGGATCGGTCGCGACCGCCGCGCCTTCACGCGCGGCTCCTTGAGCCGAAGAAGCGGGAGAGGGCCACGACGGGATCGTCTCCGGTGGAAAGCTCGAGCCAGCCGACGCCGCGCCGGCTGCAGGCGGTCCGCCACGCGGCGCCGCGGTCCGCGTGCCAATCCCTCCACGCCGCGCGGAAGGAGGCGAAACCCGTCGGCGATCGGAGTTCGATGCCCGTCTCGGGGTCCCGCATGAAGACGAGGCCGGCGTCCGGCATCGACTCGTCGACGGGGTCGGTGATCCGGATCGCCACGACGTCGTGGCGCCGGGAGAGCGTGCCGAGGTCCGCCTCCCAGTCGGCGCAGAGGAAGTCGGAAATCACGACCACCAGGCTGCGCCGTTTGAGGAGCCGGGCGGCCCCGACGAGGGCACGGGCCAGGCTGCTCCCGCGCCCGAGCGGCCGGGCCTCCAGGGCCGCGTCCACGATCGCCATGGCGTGGGGCCGGCCCTTGCGCGGCGGGAATACGCGGCCGAGCTCCTCGTCGAAGAAGGCGGCGCCGATGCGCTCGCCCGCCCGCTCCGCGGAGAGGGTCACGAGGGCGGTCGCGAGGATCGACTGGTCGCGCCGGCTCACCTCGCCGCCGCCCGAGCTCATGGACGCGGAGACGTCCAGCACGATGAAGACGGTGAGCTCGCGCTCTTCCCGATACAGCTTCACGAAGGGGGCCCCGAACCGCGCGCTCACGTTCCAGTCTATGGAACGGACGTCGTCGCCGCGTTCGTATCGCCGTACCTCATCGAACTCGATGCCCTGCCCCTTGAAGACGGAACGGTAGTCGCCCGAAAGGAGTTCGTCGGCGAGCTCTTCGGCTATGAGGTGGAAGGTGGAGATGCGTTCGAGGAGGGCGCGGCGGTCCACGGGGATGCCCGCTACGGCACCGGGACGAAGGCCAGGACCCGCTCGATCACCGCGTCCGCGTCCAGGCCGTCGGCCTCGGCCTCGTACGAAAGCACCACGCGGTGCCGCAACACGGCGGGAGCGGCGGCCTTCACGTCCTCGGGCGTCGCGAAGTTTCGGCCGGCGAATAGGGCGCGCACGCGGGCGCAGCGGAACAAGGCGAGCGACGCGCGCGGCGAAGCTCCGAAGGAGATATAGCGGTAGAGGTCCTCTCGGGCTCCCCGCTTCCGATCGTCCGCGGGCCGCGTGGCCGCGACCACCGACACGAGGTATTCCACGACCCGCTCGTCCACCCGCACCGAGTCGGCGGCGGCCGACAAGGAGCGCAGGGCCGCGGAGTCCAGGATGGGGGCGACCGGAACGGCCGCAGCGCTCGAGGAGGCGAAGCGGACGATGCGGGCCTCCTCTTCCCGCGAGGGATAGGGAATGGACAGCTTGAGCAGGAATCGGTCGAGTTCGGCCTCGGGCAAGGCGTAGGTCCCCTCGTGCTCGATGGGGTTCTGCGTGGCCAGCACGAAGAAGGGATCGGGCAGGGGGTGGCTCTCGTCGCCGATGGTCACCTGGCGTTCTTCCATCGCCTCCAGCAGCGCGGACTGGACCTTGGCGGGGGCCCGGTTGATCTCATCGGCCAGGATCACGTTGGCGAAAACCGGCCCGCGGCGGACCGAAAAGGCTCCCGTGGCCTGTTCCCATACGAGGGTCCCCGTGAGGTCGGCGGGGAGCAGATCCGGCGTGAACTGGACCCGTTTGAAGGTGAGGCCCGTGAGGTCCGCGAGGGTTTTCACCGCGAGCGTCTTGGCGAGGCCGGGGACGCCTTCCAGGAGCGCATGCCCGCCCGCTATGAGGGCAGTCAGCAGCCCGTCCACCATCTCGCGTTGGCCGACCACCCGTTTTGCCAGTTCCGTTCGGCACGCGTCGATTGTGGCGGACGCCTCCGATATCCTGTCTCGATCCATAGAGGCATTCTAACCGCGCGAAAAGGTCCTGGCAATATTGACAGCGCCTGACCCGCCCGCGTACCTTTCGCTCATGAATGCCCTCGCCCTCGAACTGAATGCCGCACTTGACGGCACCGTCGCCGGCAGGCTCCTCTCGAGCCTCGGCAAGCGTCTCTATTTCCCTAAGGGGATCATCGCTCAGTCCGCCGAGGCGAAAAAGCTCGCACACAAGGCGAACGCGACGATAGGCATGGCGTACGAGGGAGGACGACCCCTCATCCTTTCGGCGATAGCCGATGGTATGCCGACGCTTTCCGCCGCCGAAGCGGTGACGTACGCGCCGACCGCCGGCGTGGAGCAGGCCCGGACCGCGTGGCGAGATGCGATGGTCAAGAAGAATCCTTCCATCGATCCCGCCAAGATGTCGCTTCCGGTGGTGGTACCGGGGCTCACGGCCGGCATCACCTACGTCGCCGACCTCTTCCTGGACGAAGGCGGGACCATCCTCCTGAGCGACCCGTGCTGGGACAACTACGGCCTCATCTTCGGCGATCGGACCGGGGCGAACATCGTGGAGATTCCCTTCTTCGGCTCGGGCCATGGCCTCAACGTGACGGACGGGATCAGGACCGCGATGAAGGCCGCCGCGAAGTCGGGCGCCGTCCGCATCGTCCTCAACTTCCCCCAGAACCCCTCGGGTTACTCGGTGACCTCCGCCGAAGCCGAAGCCCTCTTCTCCCTCATCCGCGAAATCGCCGAAGGCGGAGCCGACGTGCTCGTGGTCTGCGACGACGCGTATTTCGGCCTCAATTACGAGAACGACATCTATCCGGAATCCCTCTTCGGCCGCTTGGCGAGCCTCCACGAACGGGTCCTGGCCGTCAAGATCGACGGACCGACCAAGGAGGACTACGTGTGGGGCCTCCGCATGGGCTTCGTCACCTTCGGTTCGGCGGGCCTCGGCGAGGCCGCCTACGAGGCGCTCGTCAAGAAGCTCATGGGCGCGATCCGGTCTTCGGTCTCCTGCGCCAATACCCCGGCCCAGTACCTCATGCTCAAGACCATGGCCGATCCGCGCACGGAATCGGAGAAGGCCCACAACCGGGCCCTGCTCCAGAAGCGCTACGAGACGGTCAAGGCGTTCCTCGCGCAGAACCCCGCCCACCCGAAGCTCACGCCCCTTCCCTTCAACTCGGGCTATTTCATGAGTTTCCGTTGCGCGTCCGGCGGCGCGGAGGCGATCCGGCAGACCCTACTCAAGGACCATGGGATCGGCACCATCGCGCTCGGAGACAAGTACCTCAGGGTCGCGTTCGCGAGCGTGGACGCCGACCGGCTCACCGAGATCTACCGCACGATCTACGAGGTGGCCGCGACTTTCGCGAAGTGAACCGGAGCGCGCCGCGGAGCGGCGCGCACCGCGCGGGGCGCTGCGTCCCTCAGCGACCGCAGCTAGCCGCGAGAGCGGCCGGCCTCAGCCGACGAGCAGGCGTCCGATTTCGTTGAGTTCGGCCATCTGGAGATAGAGGGGGACTTTGCCCGTGGAGTCCTCCTTGTCCAGGGCGACGAGCTTCAAGTACAGCTCGTTGAGGAGATCCGCGAATATCTTCAGATTGGACAGGAAATTGTTGACGGCCATATCCCGGAGGACGCGATCCGTGCCCGGACCGCTGCCGAGGTGCAGACGGAGGGTCGGCGCGAGGTCCTTGCGGGCCAAGGCCGTGAAGCGCGCCGCGGCCGCGATCTGACGATACAGATCGTCCAGATGGTCGCCTTGGTAGTTGTACACCTCGGTGCGCTCGGTCAACTTCTCGATGAGATCCCAGGACTGGTTGTCCAAGGGGAGATGCTGGAGCGCCGGTCTGATATACCGATTCGAAATGTTGGAGCGGTAGTGCTCGCCGAGACGTTCGATGAGGCGAATGACTTCATGATCCTTGACGTGCATTGGCTCGACTATATCCCCCGTTCCGCCGATTGACAAGGCAAAAATCCGCCCGTAGGATTCGGACATGAGTCCACGCCCCCGCGCCGTCCCTGCCGTACTCCTGCTCGGCCTGCTCGCGCTCTTTTCCTCGTGCGAGTTCATCGAGCCGAAAGTCGCGGTCCTCTGGACGGACCGTCCTGAGTTCGCCTTGTACGCGGAGCTCTTCAACGCGAGCCAGTCGCGCTACAAGATGGAGACCTACTACCGGGAGGCGCCCGCGCAAGCCCTCGTCGGCGCGAGCGAATACCCCGACGTGGTCGTGGGCAGCTGGCTCAAGAGCTCATCCACCCGCACCCTGTTCCGCCCCCTCGATTACTTCTTCGAGGAACTCCTGCTTACGGAGACCGCGTTCTATCCGAAACTGCTCGCGCTCGGGAACATAGACGGCAAGCAGTACCTGCTGCCGGTATCCTTCAATTTACCGGCGCTCATCTTCTCCCGGGAGAACGCCTCCCTGGTGCCTTCGCCCTTCACGCTCTCCCTCGACGAGATCCGCGCGCTCGGCAAGGCCCACAACGTGATCACGAACGGCTCGTTCACGAGGATGGGCTTCTCGCCGCGGTGGAACGACGAGTTCCTCTTCGTCGCGGCAGCCCTATTCGGCACCTCCTTCCGGGAGGGGGCGCCGCTCGCGTGGGACAAGGGGGCCTTGGACAAGGCCGTGACCTATCTCAAGGAGTGGACCGCCGACGCGAACCGGAGCACGACCGACGAGGACGATTTCGAGTTCAAGTATCTCTACGACCCGCCGCACCGCCTCGCCTCGTCGGGCCGTATCCTCTTCGCCTACATCACGAGCGCGGACCTCTTCACCGTTCCGGAAGAACGGCGGGCGAACCTGGACTTCCGTTGGATCGCGAAAGACGCCGCGATTCCCGTGGCGGAAGGGTCGGCCTACCTCGGAATCTGCAAACGGGGCAAGGCGCGCAACGCCGCGGACGCCTTCGTACAGTTCCTTTATAAAGAAGAGACGCAGCGTCGCATCCTGGAACAGAGCAAACGCGTCCGCCTGAACGAGTCCGTGTTCGGCATCGCGGGAGGCTTCTCCGCCCTCCGTTCCGTCAACGACGACATCTTCCCCCTCTTCTATCCCGGCCTGCTCGGCCACGTGCCTCCCGCCGAGTACCTCTCGCCTCCCAACATCCTCCCGAAGGATTGGACGACCTTGAAGCTGCGGGTGGTCCTGCCCTACCTCCACGACCGCGTCCGCGTCGCGGACGACGCGAAGATCCAATCGCTCGAGGATCGCTTCGCCGAATGGTATCGGCTCAACCCGGAGCGCTGAGCGGAGCCGGACGGAAACGCTAATCTTTCCGGCGACCCGTTCCGATACCTCAATATGAGGGAGGATCGGGGCCATGATGTTCGGTTCCGCGGCCATCAGCAGCATTCCCGCCGCAAGCTACCTGGTGCACGGGTATTCCGCCGGCAAGGCGGCCTTCCCCGTTTCGCCTTCAAGCTATATCTATTCCCGGTTCGAGCACGTGGTCGGCGTTCCGGCCCCCGAGGGTACGGCCGGCGTCGCGGTGAGCAAGCTCAAGATCCTCGACGTCCTCATCGATCAACTTTCCCAGCTCAAGAAAAAGGGCGACCCGAGTTTCGGCGCTTCGGGCCCGATCAGCGAAGACCGCATCGACGCGCTCATCGAACAGTACGAGACGCAGATCCGCGGCGCGCGCGCGGCCAACCTCGCCATGCCCTACGCCCCGAAGCCGACCGCGCCCGCGGGCGCGATCTTCAACCTCGTCGCCTGAACCGCTCAAAGTTCCAGATCGGCGACCGCGCGGCCGCCCGCGAACTCCAGCCAGCGCGTCCCGAAGGGCTGCAGGGTCAGTTCGCCCGCGCCTCCCGAAAACCCGTAGCGTAGAGACCTCTCTTCCCCGCCGAAGTTGGAGGCGCAGAGCACGTACCGGCCCGCCGCGTCGGGACCGCGGACGAGGGCGAAGAGGGGGCCTTCCGCGGGGAGCACGGTCTGGCCCGCCGCCGGGTGAAAGGCCGGCCGGCCCGAACGGAAACGGATGAGCCGTCCCAGACCGTCGTACACGAGCTTCCGCAGGGATCCATCCGCGCTCAATTCCGCTTCCAGGTCATCCATCGGTAATTTCTTCCGGTTGATCGCCCGATTGTAGCCGCGCAGCGCCACCCCCTCGGACCAGTTCGTCGAGCCGATCCAGCTGTGGAAGTAGAGGGCCGGTACGCCCGCGAGCGAAAGCATCACGGCGTGGGCAGCCAAGAAGATGCGCGCGTTCGTGCGGGTCGAGACGTCCGGACGGGCCACGGCGGAAAGATAGGTGGCGTTGAGTTCGTACGGCACGTTTCCCGTCGGCCCTGCCTTATAGGAAACTCGTCCGCCCTTTTCGACGACTTTGCGGATGGTGGCCGCGAGTTCGGCCTCGCCGATGAGCGGGGCCGCGGGCGTCAGCCCGATACCGTCGTGGCTCCCGAGGAAGTTGAAGAAAGAGCAGCCCGGCGGCGGGGCCTCCAGGCTCTCCGCCCAGCGCCGGAGCGGACGGGCGTCCTCCGCGACCGCCGCGTGGAGCACGAGCGGCGGGAGGGCGAAGTTATAGACCAGGTGCGCCTCGTCCCCGGTCCCGAAGTACGCGATGTTGTCCGCGTGCGGCACGTTCGTCTCGGTGAGCACCTTCGCGTCCGCCCTGAGGAATTCCAGGAAGGCGCGGATCAGTTTGACCACGGCGTGGGTCTTCGGATGGTGGATGCACGGCGTCCCATCCTCCTTCCAAAGGTAGGCTATGGCGTCCAGCCTGAGCATACCGGCCCCGCTGCGCACGTAGAAGGCGATGACGGAAAGGAATTCCAAGAGCACGTCCGGATTCCCGTAATCGAAGTCCACCTGGTCCGCGCTGAAGGTCGTCCAGACGGAGCACGGGCTCCCGTCCGGGCGGGAGAATCGCGTCAACAAGGGATGCGTCCGGGGACGGACGACCGCCGAGGAGTCGTAGTCCGGCGGGCGGGTCAGGTACCACGAGGCGTACGGAGGCTCCCCCGCCAGGAAGGCCGCGAACGGCGCGCTCCGGGCGCTGTTGTGGTTCAGCACGACGTCGAAGACGAGGTCGAATTCCTCGGCGAAGGCGCGGATATCGTCCCACGCCCCGAGCGCCGGATCCACGGCCCGATAATCGATCACGGAAAAGCCGTCGTCCGATGAATAGGGAAAGAAGGGGAGCAGGTGGATATAGGAGAAGAGGTCCGAGCCCCTCCGCGCGACGAAATCCCGCACCACCTCGAGCGGGGGCTTCCCCGCGCGCTCGGCTTCGCCGCTCGGAAGGACCGAGTCGCCGTAGGCGATGAGGACGCAATCGCGCTCGGAAAAGCCGGGACCATCGGCCGCGGAGCCGCGGAGCCGCGACCGGCCTCGCGCCGGAGGCCGCGCCGCCCCTGAGCGCTCGCGTTCGGCGAGTTCGAGGAGCCGGATCAAGAAGGCCTTCCCCGCCGCCTCTCCGTAAATGAAGGAAGAGAGCGTCTCCAACCGGTCACGCGGAGTCTCGTTCATACCCGTCCCTCCGGCCGCCGTCGCGGTTACTTACCAGGTTAGGTCGTCCGGCCCCGGGATGCAACCGAACTTCAGCCTCTGCTCTTCCTTCAATCCTTTTCATCTATCTTCCAACCTTCTTGAACAAACGCCATAAAAACGGTAGGTTTTTATCGGTAAGCCTCCCTAAAGGTAGCCCCAATATCACACGCAAGGAGCTCCTATGAACGTTAACGCGCTCAAGCATTCCGGACTCAAGAAGTGGGTCGAGGATGCCGTCGCCCTCATGACTCCCGATAACGTCGTCGTCTGTGACGGTTCCCAGGCCGAATACGACGCCATGATCAAGACCATGGTGGACGGCGGACTCGCCACCCCCCTCAACCCCAAGAAGCGCCCCGGAAGCTATCACTTCCGCTCCGATCCCTCCGACGTCGCGCGCGTCGAGAACCGCACCTACATCGCCTCCAAGACCCAGGAGGCCGCCGGTCCGACCAACAACTGGATCGACCCCACCGAGCTCAAGACCACCATGAAGGGCCTCTACAAGGGCTGCATGAAGGGCCGCACGATGTACGTGATCCCCTTCTCCATGGGTCCCGTCGGTTCCAACATCGCCAAGATCGGCGTGGAGATCACCGACTCCGAATACGTCGTCGTGAACAAGCACATCATGACCCGCGTCGGCAGCAAGGTCCTGGAGGTTCTCGGCGACAAGGGCGAGTACGTCCCCTGCCTCCACTCCGTCGGCAAGCCCCTCGGCAGCGGCGACAAGGACAACGGCAAGTGGCCCTGCGCCCCCATCGACAAGAAGTACATCTCCCACTTCCCCGAGTCCCGCGAGATCTGGTCCTTCGGCTCGGGATACGGCGGCAACGCCCTCCTCGGCAAGAAGTGCCTCGCGCTCCGCATCGCCTCCGTCATCGCGCGCGATGAAGGCTGGCTCGCCGAGCACATGCTCATCCTCAAGATCACCAATCCCGCGGGCGAGTCCAAGTTCGTCGCGGCCGCGTTCCCCTCTGCCTGCGGCAAGACCAACCTCGCCATGCTCGTCCCGACCGTCCCCGGATGGAAGGTAGAGACCATCGGCGACGACATCGCCTGGATGAAGTTCGGCAAGGACGGACGGCTCTACGCCATCAACCCGGAAGCCGGTTTCTTCGGCGTCGCCCCGGGAACCTCCATGGATTCCAACCCCAACGCCATGCACGCCGCCGAGAAGAACACCATCTTCACGAACGTCGTGGTGACCGAGGACAAGGACGTCTGGTGGGAGCAGATCGGCTACCCCGCCCCGAAGGGCAAGAACATCGACTGGAAGGGCAACGACTGGGTCGAGGGCAGCAAGGACGCCGAAGGCAACAAGATCCTCGGCGCGCACCCGAACGCCCGGTTCACCGCCCCGGCCAAGCAGTGCCCCTGCATCGCCAAGGAGTGGGAGGATCCCGCGGGAGTCCCGATCTCCGCGATCCTCTTCGGCGGCCGCCGCCCGAGCACCATCCCCCTCGTCCACCAGGCCACGAACTGGGTCCACGGCGTGTTCATGGGCTCCATCGTCGGTTCCGAGATCACGGCCGCCGCGCTCGACCTCAAGGTCGGCTCCGTCCGCCGCGACCCCTTCGCCATGCTGCCGTTCTGCGGCTACCACATGGGCGAGTATTTCCAGCACTGGATCAACCTGGGCAAGAAGGCCGACGCCGACAAGCTGCCGAAGATATTCTTCGTCAACTGGTTCCGCAAGACCTCCGACGGCAAGTGGCTCTGGCCGGGCTACGGCGAGAACAGCCGCGTCCTCAAGTGGATCTTCGAGCGCTGCGCCGGCACGGCGAAGTTCCAGGAGACCCCGATCGGCATCATGCCGACCGTGGACGCGATCGATCGCCCCGCTTCCGTGTCCGAGACCGACATGAAGGAACTCCTCAACGTCGACGTCGAGGGCTGGAAGAAGGAGATCGCGGACGTCCGCGAGAACCACTATCCCAAGTTCGGCGCCAAGCTCCCGAAGGAGCTCATGGGCGAGCTTGAGGCGATTGAGAAGAGACTCGGCAAGTAACGCCTGACGGCGCGGAACGCGTACGCGTTCCGCATCGCCGGAGCGAAGCGCCTGCCTCACGCTAAAACAGAAGGCCCCCGGAGATTTCCCCGGGGGCCTTCTTCATGTTCCGGGAACGACGGACCGGCCGAGGATCTAGAGGTCCAACGACTGCCCGCGGACCTTTTCGTCGGCATAGGCGATGAAGTCTTCGACGCCCATCGCCGGGAGCTGCCTCCCGTCCCGCAGCCGCACGGATACCGTCCCGTCTTCCTGTTCTTTCTTGCCCACGATCGCCATGTACGGAATCTTCCGGTTCTGGCAATCCCGTATCCGCGCGTTCAGGCGGCCCTCGGCGAGTTCGACTGAGACGCGGAGATCGCGGGCGCGGAGCGCATCGGCCACCCGCTTCGCGTAGTCGTCGTAGTCGCCCGCGACGGGAATGACGGCCACCTGCTCCGGCGCGAGCCAGACGGGGAAGGCGCCGCCGTAGTGCTCCACGAGCACGCCGAAGAAGCGCTCCAAGGAGCCGAGGAGGGCGCGGTGCACCATGTACGGCCGCTTCCGCCCCCCGTCAGCGTCCACATAGGTCATGTCGAAGCGCTCGGGCAGGGTGAAGTCGAACTGGATGGTCGACATCTGCCACTCGCGAGCGAGGGCGTCGGTGACCTTGAGGTCGATCTTGGGACCGTAGAAGGCGCCGCCGCCCTCGTCCACCTCGTACGCGAGGGACTCCGCGTCGATCGCTTTCCGGAGGGAAGCTTGAGCCGCCTCCCAACGCTCGCCCTCCCCCACCGCGTCGGCCGGCCGCGTCGCGAGGTACGCGGTGATATCGGTGAAGCCGAAGGTCCGCCACATGCGCAGGCTGAACCGAAGGGCCTCCAGGATCTCCCCCTCGACCTGCTCCGGCGTGCAGATGATGTGCGCGTCGTCCTGGGTGAACCCGCGGACGCGCAGGGAGCCGTGGAGGGAGCCCGACTTCTCGTACCGGTACACGGTGCCGAGTTCCGCCCAGCGGAGCGGCAGGTCGCGGTAGCTCCGCCCCTTCGACTTGTAGATGAGGATGTGGAAGGGGCAGTTCATCGGCTTGAGGTAATAGTCCTGAGCGTCGATCTGCATCGGGGCGTACATATTTTCCCGATAGAAGCCGAGGTGCCCGGACGTCTCCCAGAGCCAGGCCTTGCCGATATGGGGCGTGAAGAGTATCTCGTACCCGCTGCGATAGTGGGCCGCGCGCCAATAGTTTTCGATGGCGACCCGCACGCGGCCGCCGTTCGGGTGCCAGTAGACCAGGCCGGGTCCCGCGTCCTCGTGGAAGGAGAAGAGATCGAGGTCGGCGCCGAGCCGGCGGTGGTCCCGCTTTTCCGCCTCTTCCAGGAAGGCCAGGTGCGCCGCGAGCTCTTCCGCGGTCTCCCAGGCCGTGCCGTAGATCCGCGTCAGCATGGGGCGATTCTCGTCGCCCCGCCAGTAGGCTCCGGCCACGGCCGTGAGACGGAAGGCGTCGCGATCGATCTTCCCTTCATGGCTCGCGCCGCCTTCGGAAGCGGGGACCGACAACAAGGCGCCGCCGTCCGCGTCCGTCAGGACGCGGAGCGCGACCTCGGCCTCCGCGGCGCGGCCTTCGATGAGCTCGAGCTCGTAGGGTTCGTCGGCGAAGCGCCTCCGCGCCTCTTCCGCGGTGACGACGACCGAGGAGCAGCCGCGGCCCTCATCGATCGCGCGCCGCATCTCCGCCTCGATCGCGGGGAGGTCGTCGGTAGTCAAAGGGCGGGGGAGCGCGAAATCGGAATAGAACCCGTTCTCGATCGAAGATCCTGAAGCGATCTTCGTCCCGGGATAGAGCCGCGTGACGGCCTCGGCCAGCACGAGGCCGGCCGAACGCCGCATCGCCGCGAGGCGATCGCCCCGCTCCTCATCCGCACGCTTTGACATGATGCCCTCCTGAGCGGCGCCGGCCCCGCTCAGGACAGGCGACCGCCTATGGTTTCACAGCTCGAGGCTGAGAGTCTCGATCTTGGTCGTGACGAAGGTGACGAAATCGGCCGCTTTCATGGCGGGAAGCTGCCGGCCGTCGCGGAGGCGCACGGCGACTTCGCCGGCCTGGGCCTCGCGCTCTCCCACCACGAGCATGTACGGGATCTTCCGCGCCTGGCAGTTCCTGATCTTCGCGTTCATGCGGCCGTCGCCCAGTTCCGCGGAAACCCGGATGCCGGCGGCTTTGA
Organism: Spirochaetota bacterium; assembly: GCA_023406985.1. Classification (GTDB taxonomy): domain Bacteria; phylum Spirochaetota; class Spirochaetia; order Treponematales; family Breznakiellaceae; genus JAEXTK01. The sequence continues at coordinate 16,249 of JAEXTK010000181.1, forward strand.
GTTCCGCTGCGACCTTCACGGCGTAATCGTTGAAGCCCTCGGCCACGGGGATGACCGCGACCTGTTCGCTCGCGAGCCAGACGGGGAAGTTGCCCCCGAAGTGCTCGATGAGGATGCCGATGAAGCGCTCGATGGAGCCGAGGATGGCGCGGTGGAGCATCACCGGGTGGTGCTTGGCGCCGTCCTCCGCGACGAACTCGGCGTCCAGGCGCTCGGCCGAAGGCAGCTGGTAGTCCACCTGCATGGTGCCGCACTGCCATTCGCGGCCCAGGGCGTCCACGAGGGTGAACTCCAGCTTCGGACCGTAGAACGCGCCCTCTCCGGGGGAGACCACGTAGGTGAGCCCCGCGACCTCGCAGGCGCTCGCGAGGGCAGCCTCCGCGCGGTCCCAGGTCGCATCGTCGCCGACCCGGAGCTCGGGGCGGGTGGAGAACTTCACGATGATCCTGTCCTCGCCGAACCCGAAGTCGGCGTAGATCTCCTTGAGGAGGCGCACGAAGTCGGCCACCTCGCTGCCGATCTGCGCCTCGGTGCAGAAGATGTGGGCGTCGTCCTGGACGAAGCCGCGGACGCGCATGATGCCGTGCAGCGCGCCGGAGGCCTCGTTCCGGGTGCAGGAGCCGAACTCGGCCATGCGGAGCGGCAGGTCGCGGTAGCTCTTGGTGCCCTGCTTGAAGATCTCGATGTGGCCGGGGCAGTTCATCGGCTTGAGGGCGAACTGCCGCTTCTCGCTCTCGGTGATGAACATGTTCGCCTGGTACTTGGCCCAGTGGCCCGACCGCTCCCAGAGCGACCGCGGCATGACCGAGGGAGTCTTCACCTCGATGTAGCCGTTGGCCCGGATCTTGCGGCGGACGTAGTCCTCTATGGTGCGGTAGATGGTCCAGCCCTTGTCGTGCCAGAACACCTGGCCCGGATTCTCGTCGTCCAGATGGAAGAGGTCGAGCTCCCGGCCGAGCTTCCGGTGGTCCCGCTTCTCGGCTTCCTCGAGCATCTTGAGGTAGGCCTCCAGCTCTGCCCCCTTCTCGAAGCAGGCCGCGTAGATCCGGGTGAGCATGGGCCGCTTCTCGTCGCCCTTCCAGTAGGCGCCCGCGGCGCTCATGAGCTTGAACGAGTCGGCCTTGATGGCGCGGGTGGATTCCACGTGGGGCCCGCGGCAGAGGTCCATCCAGGACCCCTGGTCGTAGATGCTGATGGTCCCGTCTTCCAGGGCTTCGATGAGTTCCAGCTTGTACGGCTGGTCCGCGAAGAGTTTCCGCGCCTCTTCCTTGGAGACCTCGCGGCGGGTGAAGGCGGCGTTGCCGGCGATGATGCGCCGCATCTCCTTCTCGATCGCGGGGAAGTCCGCGGCCGGGTCCACCGGCCGGGGCAGGTCGAAGTCGTAGTAGAAGCCCTTGTCGATGGCCGGCCCGATCCCGAACTTGACGCCGGGGAACACCCGGGAGACCGCCTCGGCCATGACGTGGCTCGCCGAATGCCGGATTTTCGCGACCAGCGCCACTTCCTCTTCTTTCACGATGTCAGCCATTCGTCGCTCCTTCCCTCCGCCGGGATACCCTGATACGCGGCGGTCCATTGATGAGAACAATGAAAAAGGCCTTCGCGCTCGCCGTCCTCTGCGCCGAACGCGGAAGTCGAGTACGGCCGCCGGCCGCATCGTCTTCTCGCCTTTCCTTGCGCGGGGACGGGAAGCGCGAAGGCCCTCCAACGGAGAAAGCCCGCGTCCCGCGGTTCCACCCTGCTTCGCTACCCCATGACGGGGCGCGCGCTCATCGCCGGTATCGTCGGCATACGTCCCGGAATAGTTGCGTGCCTTCGATCCTCGTGCGGTCGCAGGCAGAAGAACGCGCCAGCGTTCTTCAGAAAAAGCGCGAAGCGCTTTTCACGTTCCTCCGGGCGGCTCGGGAGTGGTTTTCGTCCGGTCCTTCCGTCGGCGACGCTCTCAGCCGCGGCCTGGGCCGCGACGTCGCTTCTCTTCTGGCGGGGTGTCCGGCCTACTCGTCTCCGTCTCGGCCTTACCCTCTATCATCCGTTTCGCGGCCGTTTCTGTCAAGACGGCGGCGGGGCGTTCTCGGCGCGGCCCGGGCCGGCGGAGCGGCCGACGCCGGCGCCTCCGGCGCGGGGGGTCGCGATCGTGAAGGGGCTGCCCGCGCCTTTCGTCGAGGCCACCGCGATGCGCCACCCGTGGGAATCCACGACGCCCTTCACCACCGACAGGCCGAGGCCCATCCCTTGCTCGCGCCGGGACGCGGTGCCGCGGTAAAAAGGATCGAAAATACGGTCCAGGTCCCCGCTCTCTATCCCCGGTCCGTCGTCGGCGATCTCCACGAGCGCCTCGGCGCCCTCCGCGCGGGCGGTGATACGGATGAGCCCTCCTGAGGCGGTGTACCGGAGGGCGTTGTTTACGAGGTTCTCCAAGGCCCGGAGGGCCAACCGTTCGTCCATCGGCACCGCGAGATCGGGGGGAAGATCGATGCGGCATTCGAGCCGGCGGCCCAGGAGCTCGGCGTCCAGGCTCGCCCGCTTACCGTAGGCCGAGAGGAAGGCCCCCAAGGGCACCGGCGCGAGCTTCTTGCGCCATTCCCCCGAATCCACCTTCACGAAACCGATAAGGTCGTCGATCATGAGCTCAAGCTGATCCACCTTGGAACCGATGATCTCCACCGACTTTTCCAAGGATTCCGGATCCCCGGCCATGCCGTCGCCGATGGCCTCGGCGTAGCCCTTGATCAGCGCGAGCGGGGTTTTCAGATCGTGGCTCACCCCCATGATGAAGCGGGCTCTCCGGGTTTCCTCGTCCTTGAGGGCAAGGCGCATCCGGTTGAGGGAGGCGGTGAGGGAGGTGATCTCGTTGCTGCCTTTCGCGTCCACGGCCACGTCGAGCTCGCCTTCGGCGATGCGGCGCGTGCCCGCCTCCAACACCGTCACCGATCGATAGATGGACCGCGCGATGAGCACGGACATGGCCGCGGAGAACGCGAAAAGGGCGGCCAACACGTAGAGCATGAGGCTGAAGAAACGCACGATCGGGGCGGGAGGACCGCCGTTCTGCAGCCGGTCAAGGCGCATGATGACCAGGGTTTCCTTGTCGTGGAGGAGCACCGGCGAATCGAAGAGGTAGCGATATCGTCCGCTCGTCGAGCGGATCGTCTGGATAAGGAGAGCGTCGTCCACGACGGTCCCGGTGGCGAGGTCGGTTGTCGTGGAGTAAATCACGCGCCGGTCCTTTCCGATCACGATGAAGTTGAGGTCCCCTTTGCGTCGCGCGATGAATTCGGATAGTTCTTCCCATTCCGCTCGCTCAAGCATGCCGCCCGACGATTTGGCTATCTCCTCATAATCGGGAACGGGGTAGGTCTCCTTATCCATCGACCGTTGGATGAAGAAAATACCGGCCGCGGTAAGGATGGGAACGATGACGATACCGCCGACCAAGAAAAAGAATTGCGTCCGAATCTTCACGCAGGGACCTCCCCGGTGGCCGTTTGGTTCAACCGGTACCCCATGCCGTGCACCGTCTCCAGG
>JAEXTK010000187.1 GCA_023406985.1 Spirochaetota bacterium
GACCTTCACCTCGTTGCGGACGGGCAGGGCAAGGACGCGGCGGTACCAGGCGAGGTAGTCGGCCCAGAGTTCCTTGGGGATGAGCTTGAGCGCGGTCCAGGCCTCCGCCCCCCGCTGGGCCTCGTACCAGGCCTGGAAGGTCAGGTTCGGGATGCCGAGATCGGGGCCGGTCACGTACTTGGGGGTCCTGAGGGTGACCATCCGGGCGAAGTCGCGCCAGGGGCCTTCCCTGCCGGCCTGCTTCTCGTCCACCACGAGGATGCGGTTCACCTTTTCGCGCAGCAGGGCGAAGCAGGCGGACAAGCCCGATTGGCCCGCGCCCACGATGAGCACGTCGAGGATTTCCGCGCCGCCATGCGCGCGGCCGGGTATCCAGTCGCGGTGGGGGTAGCCGAGCATGGCGAGGTCCCGCGTCAACGCGGATTCGAGGTTGGAGAGTCCGATGGGGTTCGTCATAGCTGTTTCTCCGTTTCCAGGCCGCCGAGGGCCCGGAGGAGGGCCTCGGGCGTGGCGGGGGCGGTCAGGCGGCGGGCCGCGTCCGGGCCGCCCGCGGCGGCCACGGCGTCGGCCAGCGCGAAGTAGACCGCCAGGGCGAGCATCAGGGGCGGCTCCCCGACGGCCTTGCTCTTGTGGATGCTGTCTTCCGCGTTTTCGCCCTGCCAGAATTCGACGCGGAGGTCGGCCGGACAGTCGGAGGCGGCGGGGATCTTGTACGTGGAGGGGGCGTGGGTCCAGAGGCGGCCGTCGCCCGTCCACCACAACTCCTCCGTGGTGAGCCACCCCACGCCCTGGAGGAAGCCCCCCTCGATCTGGCCCCGGTCGATGGCCGGATTGAGGCTCCGCCCCGCGTCGTGGAGGATGTCGGCGCGGAGGATGCGGTTCTCCCCGGTCAGGACGTCCAGCTCCGCCTCGGCGCAGCAGGCGCCGTAGGCGAAGTAGTAGAAGGGCCTCCCCTGCATCGTCTCCGGATCGTAGTGGATCTTGGGCGTCGCGTAGAAGCCGCTCTCCCAAAGCTTGATCCGGGCCCGGTACGCCTTCCCCACCGTCTCGTCGAAGGAAAGGTCGAGGCCCTCGGCGGTGATCCGGCCCCCCTCGAAGCGGATCGAGGCGGGATCGCGGCCGTCCGCGACGAAGGCGGCGAGCCGGCCGCGGATATCGCGCGCGGCGGCCTGGGCCGCCTTGCCGTTGAGATCGCTGCCGCTGGACGCCGCGGTGGCCGAGGTGTTGGGCACGCGGCTCGTGTCGGTGGGGAGGAGGCGCACCCGCTCCAGGCCGATCCCGAACTCATGGGCCACGATCTGCCGGATCTTGGTGTAGAGGCCCTGGCCCATCTCGGTGCCGCCCGTGGTGACCGCCACCGAGCCGTCCGCGTAGACGTGGACCACGGCGCCGGCCTGGTTGAACATGGTGGCCGTGAAACTGATCCCGAATTTGACGGGGGTCAGGGCGAGGCCTCGCTTGATATATCGATGGGCGGCGTTCCACTCCCGGATCTCCGCCCGCCGCTTCCGGTATTCGCTCGTCGTCTCCAGCCGCTCGACGAGGGCCGGCGCGATGTTGTCCTCCACCTTCATGCCGTAGGGGGTGACGTTCCGCTCGTCCCCGTCGGAGGGGCCATAGAAGTTGCGCTTCCGCACGTCCAGGGGATCCATCCCCAAGCTTCGGGACACCGCATCGATCACCGACTCGATGGCGAACATGCCCTGGGGGCCGCCGAAGCCGCGGAAAGCCGTGTTGGACACGGTGTTGGTCCTGCACCGAAGATTCCGGATCGCCACGTCCGGAACCCAGTACGCGTTGTCGACGTGGAAGACGGCCCGGTTGTTGACGGGCCCCGAGAGATCCGGGCTGTAGCCGCACCGGCTCGCGAGGACCACCTCGAGCCCCTCGATCCGCCCCTCCCCGTCGAAGCCCACGTCCCAATCGATACGGAAGTCGTGCCGCTTCCCCGTCATGGCCATGTCGTCGTCGCGGTCCAGCCGCACCTTCACGGGACGCCCCGTCTTCCAGGCGCCCAGGGCCGCGGCGCAGACGAACTGGCCCGACTGGCTCTCCTTGCCGCCGAAGCCGCCGCCCATCCTCCGACATTCCACGCTCACCCGGTGGGCGTCCCAGCCGAGCGTCGCGGCGGCGAGGTGCTGCATCTCGGTGGGATGCTGGGTGGATGAATGGATGTGCATGGTCCGGTCTTCGCCGGGAAGGGCATAGGCGCCCTGGCCTTCCAGGTAAAAGTGTTCCTGCCCGCCCACCCGGGTCCGGCCGCTGAGCCTGAACGGGGCTGCGGCCAAGGCCGGTGCGGCGTCGCCTCGCTTCAGTTCCGCGGGAGGCAGGACCCAGCTTTCGGCGGCCATCGCCTCATCCACCGTCAGAATGGCCGGCAGGCTCTCGATATCGGCTTTCACGAGCCGCACCGCCTTCCGGGCCGTCTCCATGGTGTCGGCGAGCACGAGGGCCAAGGCCTGGGAATGGAAGGAAATCAGGTCCGCGGCCAGGATGGGGTCGTCCTCAGCCGCGGGACCGGCGTTGTTCCTGCCGGGGATGTCGGCGGCGGTCAGGACCGCGACGACCCCCGGATAGGCGCGCGCCGCTTCCAGGTCCAGGCCCTTGAGCCTGCCGCGGGCCACCGGGGACAGAGCGAAGGCGCCGTGGAGAGTGCCCTCGCGTTCCGGGATGTCGTCGAGGTAGGGCGCCGAGCCGCTCACGTGGAGTCTCGCGCTCTCGTGGGGGACGGCGGCGCCGACGTCGCGGGAGTTCGTCATGCGGTCACCTCCGCGTGGAACCTGGTCAGGAGGTTCTTGGCGACCGTCCGGCGGTACTCGGCGGTGGCCCGGCCGTCGGTGAGGGGAGAGAAATCCTCGTCCAGGGCGGCCCGTGCCGCCGCGAGGCTCGCTTCGTCGAAGGGGCGGCCCAGGAGGGCATCCTCGGCCCGGCGGGCGCGGGCGGGCACGGCGGCCATGCCGCCGTAGGCGAGCCGGGCGGCCGTGACGACTCCCCGGCCGTCACGGACGAGGGAGAAGGCGCCGCACACGGCGCTGATGTCCTGGTCGCGGCGCTTGGAGACCTTCCACGCCCTGAGCTCTGTCCCCGGCTCGGCGCGGGGGACGCGGATGGCCGTGATGACCTCCCCGGCTTCCCGGACGCTCTTCTGGTACCCCGTGTAGAACGCGTCCAAGGGGACCTCGCGGGAGCCGGAGCCGCGGCGGAGGACGACCGAGGCGCCGAGGGCCAGGAGGACCGGGAGCGAGTCGCCGATGGGCGAACCGTTGGCCACGTTGCCGGCCAGGGTGCCCGCGTTCCGCACCGGGACGCCCGCGAACCGGCCGGCGAGCTCCGCCAGGTCCGGAAATGCGTCCGTCAGGGCGCCGAAGGCGTCGGTCAGGGCCACGCCCGCGCCGATCGCGAGGCCGCCGGCCTCTGCGCGGATCGACTTGAGCTCGTCGACCGCGGTCACGCTGATGAGGTCCCCGAGGTCTTCGAGGGACTTGGTCGCCCGGAGGCCGAGGTCGGTGGCCCCGGCCACGATCCGGGCGCGGGAGCGCGCTTCGACCAAGGAGGCCAAGTCGTCCACCGATCGGGGGGCGTCCCAGCGCCTGCCTTCGGCCTCGTAGGCAAGGGGAGGGAGCTCGGCGACGGCCCGCAGTGCCGCGACCACCGGACGTCGGTCGAGCTTGGCCGCGGGATAGTCCCAGGCGGCGCGGGCCGCGTCGAAGATGGGGCGGTAGCCGGTACAGCGGCAGAGGTTGCCGGAGAGCGCGGCGGCGGCCTCGGCGCGGTCGGGCGGCGCCGCGCGTTCCTCGTAGTCGGCCCAGAGGCTCATGACGAAGCCGGGGGTGCAGAAGCCGCACTGGCTCGCGTGGAGATCGACCATGGCGGCCTGGACGGGGTGGAGAGCCTCGCCCGAGGCCAGGTCTTCCACGGTGAAGAGAGCCTTGCCGTCCAGGGCGGGGAGGAAGAGGAGGCAGCTGTTGATCGCGCGGAGCCGGAGGCCGCCGGGGGCGTCGCCGTCCAAGGAACCGACCGCCACCGTACAGGCGCCGCAGTCGCCCTCGGCGCAGCCTTCCTTGGTGCCCGTGGCCCGCTCGTCCTCCCGCAACCAGCGCAGGACGGTCTTCTGCGGCGATACGCCTGAGATCGAGATCGTTACTCCCCGGAACCAGAACCGAATGTCGGAACGCGTGGGACGGCTCAAAGCTGATCTCCTTAGTAAACATTATCAGCATACGACTGCGGAAGGGGAGGCGGCAAGGGAAGCCTAAAAAAACGGCGCCCAGCGGCTGGCACCCTGCGGCCGGCGACCGGCCAACCGGTCACGGCGACCGCTGTCCGGCGATCGTCCTCGGTCGCCCGGATTTGTTTTTGTTGTATTAAGAAACGATACTATTATTACTTCAATAGCATCGATACACCGCCGACCGTGCGGTCCACTCAGCTTTCAATGGGCGCTTAAAGTCGCACGGTTATAACGCCACGGCGTCGGCTCCGTAACCGAAGCAAAGAGGAGAAAAGTATGAGTAGCCAAGGCGAATGCCCGGTGACGGGCGCATCCCATACGACCGCCGCGGGCGGCGCGAGAGCCAACCGGGACTGGTGGCCCAACCAATTGAACCTGCGCATCCTCCACCAGCACTCCGCGCTGAGCGATCCGATGGGCGAGGATTTCGACTACGCGGAGGAATTCAAGAAACTCGATCTCGCGGCCGTGAAGAAGGACCTGTACGCGTTGATGAAAGACTCGCAGTCCTGGTGGCCGGCCGACTGGGGCCACTACGGGCCGCTCTTCATCCGGATGGCCTGGCACAGCGCGGGCACGTACCGCATGGGCGACGGCCGCGGCGGCGCCGGTTCCGGCAGCCAGCGCTTCGCCCCCCTCAACAGCTGGCCGGACAACGTGGGCCTGGACAAGGCGCGCCGCCTCCTCTGGCCGATCAAGAAGAAGTACGGCAGAAAAATTTCTTGGGCCGACCTCATGATCTTGGCGGGGAACTGCGCCCTGGAGTCGATGGGCTTCAAGACCTTCGGGTTCGGCGGCGGACGCGTGGACATCTGGGAGCCGGAAGAGGACATCTACTGGGGCTCCGAGGACGAGTGGCTCGGCGACAAGCGCTACTCCGGCGACCGACAGCTGGAGAATCCCCTCGCCGCGGTCCAGATGGGCCTCATCTACGTGAACCCCGAGGGCCCGAACGGCAAGCCCGACCCCGTCGCCTCCGGCCGCGACGTCCGGGAGACCTTCGCCCGCATGGCCATGAACGACGAGGAGACCGTCGCCCTCATCGCCGGCGGGCACACCTTCGGCAAGGCTCACGGCGCGGGCGACGCGGCCCTGGTCGGCCCGGCGCCCGAGGGCGGCGCCATGGAGGACCAGGGCCTCGGCTGGAAGAGCCGTTTCGGCAGCGGCGTGGGCGGCGACGCCATCGGCAGCGGCATCGAAGGCGCCTGGAAGCCCTACCCCACCCGCTGGGACATGGGCTACCTGAGGATCCTCTTCAAGTACGAGTGGGAGCTCGTGAAGAGTCCTGCCGGCGCGCACCAGTGGCTCGCCAAGGACGTGGCCGACGAGGACCTGGTGATCGACGCGCACGACCCGACCAAGAAGAATCGGCCCATGATGACCACGGCGGACCTTTCGCTCCGCTACGATCCGATCTACGAACCGATCGCGCGGCGCTACCTGGAGCACCCGGACCAGTTCGCGGACGCCTTCGCCCGGGCCTGGTTCAAGCTCACCCACCGCGACATGGGCCCCCGCGCCCGCTACCTCGGGCCGGAAGTCCCCAAGGAAGACCTGATCTGGCAGGACCCGATCCCCGCCGTCGACCACCCGTTGATCGACGCGGCCGACATCGCGGCCCTCAAGGCGAAGATCCTCGCCTCGCCCCTTTCGATTTCCCGGCTCGTCGCCACGGCCTGGGCCTCGGCCTCCACCTTCCGCGGGTCGGACAAGCGAGGCGGCGCCAACGGCGCGCGCATCCGCCTCGCGCCGCAGAAGGACTGGGAGGTCAACGAGCCGGCCGAACTCCGGAAGGCGCTCGCGGTCCTGGAGGGCATCCGGAAGGAGTTCAACGCGGGCCAGAAAGGAGGCAAGAAGGTTTCCCTCGCCGACCTCATCGTGCTCGGCGGCTGCGCGGCGATCGAGAAGGCCGCGAAGAACGCCGGCCGGACGGTGACCGTCCCCTTCACGCCGGGGCGGACGGACGCGACGCAGGAACAGACCGACGCGGCCTCGTTCGCCGTGCTCGAGCCGGTCGCGGACGGCTTCCGCAACTACCGGCAAAAGGAATTCTCGGTGACGGCCGAGGAGTTGCTCCTGGATCGGGCGCAGCTCCTGACGCTGACGGCGCCCGAGATGACGGTGCTCGTCGGGGGCCTCCGGGTCCTCGGCGCGAACTTCGCCGGCTCCAAGCACGGCGTCTTCACCGACCGGAAGGAGACGCTCACCGCCGACTTCTTCGTGAACCTCCTGGACATGGACAACGAATGGAAGAAGACCGCCGACGCGAACGTATTTGAGGTCCGCGACCGCGCGAGCGGAGAGCTCAAGTGGACCGCCACCCGCGCGGACTTGGTCTTCGGCTCCAACTCCCAGCTGCGGGCCCTGGCCGAGGTCTACGGCAGCGAGGACGCGGCGGAAAAGTTCACGCACGACTTCGTGGCGGCGTGGAACAAGGTCATGAACTTGGACCGGTTCGACCTGCACCGGTAGACCGGATTTCTCACAGCGAAATCGCCCTGAGGTCAAGGAGCGAGCGAAGTCGAGGCGCGTTCGTGAGCTATGCTCACGCGCATACTTACTTGTATGTGAGCACCGAGACGAGGAGCGACGTCGCGAACCTTTGTTCGCGCGAGATCAGGGCGATAGCGCGGACCTTGCCGCAATCGTTTATACGGCAATAATTTCCGTGTACAGGTGCGGCAAGGTGTGAGAAATTCGGGCTAGACGGCGGGGGCGCAGT
>JAEXTK010000232.1 GCA_023406985.1 Spirochaetota bacterium
CCGCACCCGGCCCTTCGCGGTCGCGGCCGACGGGCCGATGGCCGATAAATCGAGCGGCGTCCGGCCGGCTGCGGACCGGCCGAACGCCGAGTCGGCGGCCGCGGGGGCTGCCGCCGGGCCGCGGATCTGCGGGGCCTGCGCGGCCTGCGTCGCGGCTTGCCCGACGGGCGCCCTCGGCGGGGACGGGACGCTGAACCGGTCGCGGTGCATCGCCTGGTACGCCTCGGGCCACGGCGAGCCGCCGGCCGAGGTCGCCGCGGCCTGGGAGAATCGGCTCTACGGGTGCACGGTCTGCCAGGACGTCTGCCCGCACAACCGCCGCCCCATCCGCGGCGCGGCGACCGACCGCGGGGCCCTCCCCGCCGAACTGGACGCGAAGGAACTCCTCGCCCTGTCGGACGAGGAGTTACGCGCCCGGTTCCGCGGCACGGCCATGGGCATGGCGTGGCTCGGCCCCCGGGCGATCAGGCGGAACGCGGAGCTCGCCGCCCGGCGGTCCCCCGATCGTTGAGCGGCGCTTCGCCGCGCGGTCACTGCCAGTAGCCGACCCTCGTCATCGTCGAACAACTCCCGGCCCCGCCATTGCCCCTGTAGTATCCGGATGTATGGAGCGTGCCGTCTTCCTTCAAGAAGAGCGTGAATATATTGTGTATTTGGCTGGAATTCGTAATGACGTCCAAGACACCCTGGGCGATGCGTACCGGAGTCGCTGAACCCGAATAATCGCCGTTACCGAAGTTGCCAGTCTGGCCATTTCCGGTAGCCCATGCGCTACCATCATCCTTGATGAAAATCGTTGTATCGTAGCCGGCATGCGCTGATTTGACGCCGGTAGCTATGGCCTGAAAGGAAGACCGCGAAGTCTGGGTACCGTCGCCGAGCTGCCCATAGTCATTGTTACCGGAACCCACCAGGGTACCGTCGGTCATAAGGACGAGACTGTACCAACCTCCGACCGCTACCGCAGAAACCCCCGCGTCGAGAACCTTGACGGGCGTCATCGCCGCCGACAACGTATTGCCGAAACGCCCGGAATTGTCGCCGGTCGCCCAAAGGCTTCCGTCCGTTTTGACGTACATGGATGAGTAATGGCCCGCGGAAGCCGATACCACCTCCGAGTCGATCTGATTGAAGCTGGTATAGGAACCATAAAGGGTTCCGTATCCTAACTCGCCCGATGCGTTATAACCTGCGGACCAAAGAGTCCCATCTTTCTTTAATGCGAGGAATTGAGTCGATCCGCCCCAAACACGCTGCATATCGGACATACCCGCGACCTGAGTCGGCGTGGCGCTCCATCCGGCCAGGCTATTCGAGCTACCCTTGATCCAGAGCTGGCCGCTCCCGTCGATCCATACGAAGGTTCCCCTGTCGCCAATCGCCAGGTCGGCCACGTCATCGCGCTCTTTGCTGAAGAAACCTCCGTCGCATACCCAGAGAGCATTGTCGGAAGTAATGAAACCTGAAGCGAATTCGTTGGCTCGGATAACAGCGACATCGCCGATTGGGTCCGCGATCTGACAATACGCCGCAAGGCCCGAGCCCGAGGTCGCGCTAATGATTGCACGGCCCTGAGCATGAACGGTGACTAGGCCGGTCGCGTCCACGCTCGCGACGTTCGGATCGTCGCTCGCCCATGTAACTGATCGTCCTTTTGGCGCGTATAGCGGATAGAGCGTCGCGGTGAGCTGCGCGGACTCGCCCGGAGTTAGGGCTAAGGCGGGCCGACTTATCTGGAGCTGTAAACCGGGTATATCTAAGAAATCAACCGAGGTCAGGGCATAGGAGCCGGCGGTCGTTTTCCCGTCCATGATAGTTACGCTCTCTGCACGCGGTGCCGCGACCACAGTTCCGCCATCACCCAACATGCAAGAAAGGGAGAGTACGAAAGAGCCGACTTGGGCCGAACCGGAATATGTAGCCACATGGTCGGCTACGGCCATGCTGAAAGTTCTGATCGAGTCACCCCTCATCGTCATGATATTCCCGATGATGGTCCCGACGGTGTAGTCGGAGGGCCACGTAATCGTGAGCTCCAGAGTCCCCGTGCCCGGAGCGATACCAAGCCGGACGATTCCGGTCGCGGTCTCACCCTCTACGATCGATACTTCGATCGATCCGCTCGCGAGGCAATGCCCGTTCGCATCGAGGCCGTCCACGGTAAAGGTCCATAGACCGAGAGCCAAGTTGGGGAAATTAAATGATCCGCTCGTCGAGACCGTATCCGGTATCGTCGCGCCTCCCGGTCCCGTGCCGTACGCCCTATAGCTCGCGATCGCTGCATCGTCGGGGAGGAGGCTGCGCGATGCTGAGCCGGCATCGACATTGAGACGAAGCGATCCCATTTCCGTTTTTTCCCGCGGGTCGATACGGTGGAAAGCCTCGCAGGCCAAGAGGGCCATCGCCATCGTCATGAGTATGAAAAAGCGCTGGGATTTCATGTGCCGATTCCTCCGTATCCGTCATTCGACCTGGAAAATCTTGGTATCGGAGAACAAATAGCCGTTCTTCGAAACGACCACCATGAGGGTATGCGGGCCCGTTTGTGAACCTGGATTTATGGTCAGGCTCGACCCGGATTCTCCCGCGATCGGAGAGCCGTCCAAATACCAAGCATAGGAATCAGGCGTCTTGGAGACCGCAGCGGTCACCTCCATCGATGTATTTTGAGACAGGGGCGAAACGACGCCCAAGAGCGACACGGTGAGCAAGGGAGGTCCCTCTACCGAGAGGCCGCCCTCTCCGTGCGGGAAAATGTACACGGCCGTCGCGACCCGGCCCGCGACGCCATCTTTGATGGCGACCGCGCGCAGGACCGTGGTTCCCGAGATCAAGAGGGGCATTCCCGTATAGGCGAGCGACGAAGCGCTGGGCATGGATCCATCGACCGTGTAATAGATGCCCGCTCCTTCGGAGCTCAGGCTCACGCTCTGTACGCCGTCGTATCGCCCCGTAGGAACCGAGAACGAGACGGGCAACGGCGCGCCCTCCGAAACCGGGGCGTACGTCGCAATATCGTAGACGACCCCGTCGATGGTCATCGTGCCGGATAAACTGGAGCCGACGAGACCATAGTCGAACGCGACGGACGAGATCGATCCTCCGCTGAACGTGAGGCTTCCCGAGAAGTCGTAGCTCGCCGTTGAATCGGAACTCACGAGGGTGTAGCTCAGGATCCCCGTGATCGAATAACCGGTCCCCGTGTCGACGTAATTGTTGAAGGTGCAGGTGCCGGCGTAGAGGAGCGGTGGACCCAGGTGTAAACCGTACGTCAGGCTCACGGCCCCGTTCGTCTGGGAATAGGAATCGTTCGCCTCGTCATAAACGGCCGGAGCTGTAAGCATCGAACTGTAGCCATTGTCATAGGCGGTGAACGCTTCAAGAAGATCGCTCGCGGACAGGACGTCTCCGCCGCCATCGCCGCCGTCGCCTCCGTTCCCCGTCACCGTCACCGCGCAAGTCGACTTGTGTCCTCCATCGCGCGTCGTCGCGGTTATCGTCGCGTTTCCAGGAGCGATGGCCAGGACGTACCCCTGCGGGTTCACGGTAGCGACCGATGGGAAGTCGCTGGAGAAATCCACGTACTTGTTGGTCGCGTTCGATGGAGTCACGGTTGAGAGCAGGTATTGCCCGTTGCCCACGGACAGGGATAGGACGGACGGGGATATCGTCACTCCTGTCGCGGGCACCGAATCCGCACCGGGCCCGTCGCCCGCGCCTCCTCCGGACGCGTCGCACGCGACGACGGCCAATAATAGCAACAAGCCGAGCAGGGGGAGCGAGCGATACCGTAGCTTCATATCTTCCTCCTCCATCAGGGTTAGGGGGGACCCCTGTTTTGAGGAAGAAGGCAAAGATGCCTACATCGATGGGGAAAGATACCCAGGCGATCTCCTCCACGCATCGACGCGGGGGAAGCGTGCCCGCCTGGCAGGGCTGGCGGGGCTGGCAATCATAGACCTCCCGTGTCGGACCGACACCGCGCCGACGTTTTCCCGGCATCGGACCGCATCCGGAGTACTGCACAGGAGTAGAGTTAATTTACGTCCACATGTACTTATTTTACATTTATTTCTCATACGCTCATTTTTCGGATGCTATTGTGGTGTTCGCGTCGGGATTATCCGTGAATAGGTCCCCCGCCTAAGCCCAGGAATCCGAGGTCGAGCATGCGCTGGGGTATCGACGTTGAGGGCAGGCCGATGGTGTATGCGCCCTGGCCTATCGATGCGAACGGTTCGTACAGGAGTCCCGACGCTCAAGAAAGGAAGTCGACGTATGCGGTCTCGGGCGAAGCGGTCCGCGAGACGTTGGACTATTTCGAGCGTTGCGGCGGCGATACGGCTCGGCTCGTCGCATTGCTCAATGATCACGCGCGCGACACTCGCTTCCACGTAATCGCGGAAACCTTGCGCGAAGCCGATCGTTGCTATACGTGCGAGTACTACTTCTATTTCATCATGTTCACGAAAAAGGTCATCGGAAGGTACGACTTCCACTTCGGAGAAGATAAGAACGATGACCTCTCCATTCATCACCGGATATTCGAAAAAGGATTTCTAGAATTCCTGCCGTTCGGGGAGGGCGTCAACGATAGTTCCAACAACATTCCGATCACGGTCTATGACCATTACTTACCTACCTGTCCCCCCATCGCGGAGTTTGTCGATTGGACCGAAGCGCTGACTCGCGAGAGGGGGCTCTCGTATCGAGATACCGTTTTCCGGCAGGAGAACGCCTGGATAGAATCCGAACTGCTGATGTACCTCTATGAGTTCTTCATGGTCCTGACGAATATCGCCGATATGATGGTCCTTATAGAGCCCGTGGTTCGTAGGTTCAAGTTCATGAATCTGTCCTTCGTTCCAAGGGGTTTATTGGCGAAGTTCATTCCCATTATCGTCAAGGTCACGACGACGGTCCTCTCAGTAGAGCATCGGGTCGAGCCCGACGGGTACTTGTTGACGGCGATGTGGAAACGGAATACCGGAAAACAAAAACACTCGCTTTATCGCCGATCCGTGCTTAACGCCATCAACGCGGTGCTCATCACGGGGTTCAGGGTCACGTTACAGAACGCCTTAGGTTTAACCTCGCTGCCGGCCTATGAACTGCTCTGTCCCCTCGCGGAGGATCCTTTGACGTTCCGGTTGATTGTCCCTCCGGATCCGGTCGCATTCAGAGCCTACCCGTTCTTTTTCTTCAACGGCGTTATCGCGCCGGTTCTGTTCATGTACTGTCGTGCCCATCCTGATCGCGTGCCGTTGGGCGCTGCGTTGTTCGTCGCACTCAACTTCCTCCTCGCATGCGCGATGGGATATCTCATAGAGAGGAAAAAGAACCGGCTCAGCGAGTATCATTTGGCCAATCACCTGAGCGATAAGGAAAAGTACATCACCGAGCTCGAAAATCTCTCGAGCGATCTCCTGGCGGCCAGAATCAACCTAGAGGACAAGGTAGCGGCTCGAACGGTTGAGATCGAGCGGGCAAATGAGCGTTTGAGGGAATACGACCAGTCCAAGACCGAGTTCTTCTATAACGTGAGCCATGAGCTGCGGACGCCCCTGACCCTCATTAAGGCGCCCTTGGAATCGATCCTATCCGGACGGTATGGCTCACTCACCCGTACCCAGGAACCGGTACTGCGCATGGTCCTTCGGAACGTGGGCCGTCTCCGAGAGCAAGTGGACGCGCTCTTGGAATTCGCGCGCATAGACCAGAAGCGCATCACCCCTGCGCTACGTCCGGTCAACCTAGCCGAGCTTTGCGCGTTTCTTTCCTCAGAATTGGCCCCGCGAGCGGAGGCCGCGGGCATACGCCTCAAAACTTCCCTCCCCGCCTCTCCGGTCGTCGCGCGGCTCGATCTTAAGTTATTCGAGCGGGCCTTCTTCAACCTCGCGCTCAACGCGCTCAAATTCACTCCCGAGGGCGGGCAGGTCACGATATCGGTCGGATGCGGAGCGGGAACCGCGAACGTCGCCATCGAGGATACGGGGATCGGCATACCGGCGGACAAGCTGCCCCGGATCTTCGAGCGCTTCGCGCAGGTGGACGGATCGAGTACGCGGCGTTTCGAGGGGACCGGCCTCGGGCTCGCCCTCGTGAAGCAAGCCTGCGGTATCCTCGGCGCGAGCGTCGAGGCCAAAAGCGAAGAAGGGAAGGGATCGACATTCACGTTGACCTTCCCGCTTATCGAGGAAGAGGCCGTGCCTATCCACGAATGCTTCCCCACGGCGGGTCGCGGGCGCTTCCTCAACGCGGAGGCGCTGTCATGCTTCGCTGACGATACTGCCTGCGCCGACGCTCCCTCCCATAAACACACCATCCTCGTCGTAGAGGATACCGAGGACTTGCGGGTATTCTTCGCTAGTTTCCTCTCCGATCATTATCGAGTGCTCCTGGCGGGCGACGGGGAAGAGGCGCTCTCCATCTTACGCTCTCGGGAGGACATCGCCTTGGTAGTCACCGATATCATGATGCCGCGGTTGGATGGGCGGGCGCTCTATCGAGCCGTCCGCGAAGACCGGAAAAGGCGCGCCGTCCCCTTCCTGTTTATCACCGCGCGAGTCTCCTCGGAAGAGAAGGTGGAGGCCTTGCATGACGGCGCCATCGGTTATATTTACAAACCCTTCTCGGTGGAGGAAGTGACCGCGAAGATAGACGCGCTCCTCAACTTCATCGATGAGCGGGAGAGGACGCTCGCGAGCGGGATGGAGGCGCGGATAATACGGGCCCTCCGCGATCGGCCCGCCCTCCCCCAAGTCGAACGGCAACTTCCCCTCGACGCCCTCGGCCTATCCGTCCGGGAACTCTCGGTCGCGCAACTCGTCGCGGAAGGCAAACGCAACAAGGAGATCGCGGCGGCGCTGCGGCTTTCGGAAAAGACCGTGGCCCATCACATCGAATCGATCTATAGAAAGACCGGCGCCGGCAGCCGCCTGGAATTCATGAGGCGGTGCATGGACGCCGCGATTTAAATCCTTGCTCAGGGGACCTCAGTTCAGCCCGTTCTCGAAATTCCCTTTCTCGATGTCCTTGAAGTAGCGGACCGTGGAGACCTTGAGCTCGTCGGTGGACGCCTCGTCGCAGACGATGACCGCCTTCGGGTGGAGCTGGAGGCAGGAGAGCGTGCACATGTGGCTGACGGCGCCTTCCACGGCGGCCTGGAGGGCGCGCGCCTTGTTGTAGCCGCTCACCACGATGACGACCTCCCGCGCGTCGGTCACGGTACCGACGCCGACGGTGAGGGCCGTGGCGGGGACCTTGTTCAGGTCGCCGTCGAAGAAGCGGGAGTTGACGATCCGGGTATCCATCGTGAGCGTCTTGACGCGGGTGCGGCTGGAGAGCGAGGAGGCCGGTTCGTTGAACGCGATGTGGCCGTCCACGCCGGCGCCGCCCAGGAAGAGTTCGATGCCGCCGGCCTTCAGGATGGCCCGCTCGTAGGCCGCGCACTCGGCGGAGAGGTCGGACGCCATACCGTTCAGGATATGGACGTTCTCCTTCTTGATATCGATCTTGGAGAAAAAATTTTCCCACATGAAGAAACGGTAGCTCTGCGGATGCTCCGGGGGAAGGCCGACGTACTCGTCCATGTTGAAGGTCACGACGTCGGCGAAGGACACGGAGCCCGACTCGTGGAGCTTGATGAGCTCGCGGTAAACGCCGAGGGGGCTCGAGCCGGTGGGGAGCCCGAGCACGAAGGGGCGGTCGGCGGTCGGCTGGAAGTCGCGGATGCGGCGGGCGATGTGGTTGGCGGTCCACCGGGAGACGTGGTCGTAGTCGGGACGGATGACGAGGCGCATGCGTTTTCTCCTATGAGGCGTCGCGGGCACGGCGCCGCGTCCGCCTCGTTTCGGTATTGTCGGTGATTGTATCACTGGCGGGACCGCGGCGCGGCCCGGATTTTTGTGGCCACAATTCATAGCCGATTCGTACACGAGGGCGCCGAGCGGCCCCTCAGAGCAGGCTCTTTTTCAGCGATCCTCCCACCACCGTGGCGAGGACGTTGAAGTACCGGTCAAAGACCACGAGGTCCGCGTCGTTGCCGGGGACGATGGTGCCTTTCCGGGCGAACCGCATGACCTGGGCCGGGTTGGAGCCCGCGGCCTTCACCGCGTCCTCCACCGAGAAGCCGTACGCCACCAGGTTCTTCACGCCCCGTATCATGGTGAGGCTCGAACCCGCGATCACGTCGTCGATCTTGCGGTGGAACACGCCGTCGTGGAGCACCACCTCCTCCCCGTTCGCGAAGAGGGGGCCTTCCTTCTGTTCCGTCGGCTTGAGGCCGTCCGTCACGAGCACGATCTTGTCGATGCTCTTGTCCCGCTGGAGGAGCTTCATGAGGTCCGGGTGCACGTGGATGCCGTCGGCGATGATCTCGCAGGACATCTCGGGATGGATGAGGATGGCGCCGACCGCGTTCGGGTTGCGGTGGTCCAGCTTGCTCATCGCGTTGAAGATATGGGTGGAATGGAGGATGCCCACCTGCATGCCCTCCACCATGTTCTCGTAGTTGGCGTTCGTGTGTCCCGCCTGGAGCACGATGCCCTTCTTGATGCAGTAGAGCGCGAGCTCCCGCATGCCCTTGAGCTCGGGGGCCACCGTCATGTTGACGATGCGGCCCTCCGAGGCCTTCCAGAGCTCCTCCATGAATTCCAGGTCCACGGGGCTCAGGGTCTCGGGCCGCTGTACGCCCAGGCGGTCGGGGGAAAGGAAGGGGCCCTCCAGGTGGAGTCCCATGACCTTGGCGCCCGTTTCTTTGCCGAGCGCCGCAGAGACGTTGCGCACCGCCTCCAGCATGGCGGCGGGTTCGGCGGGATAGAGCGTGGGGTTGAAGGCCGTGACGCCGTACTGGGCCAGGAGCCGCGACATCTCCACGACCGACTCGGTGGACGAATCGTCGGTCCCGTACCCGCCGAAGCCGTGGATGTGGGTATCGATGAAGCCGGGCGCGATGTAGGCGCCGTCCACGTCCACGACCTGGACGTCCGCGCCGAACCGCTTCTGTTCGAACCGCTTTTGGGAGAACACGTCGGCGACGACGCCGTCCTCCACGAGCACCGCGCACCTGTCCATCGACGCGAAACCGGTGAGCACCGTACCGTTGTGGAAGCAAATCGAAGGCATACGCGTCTCCTTTCCTCTTAAGATACCGAAAAACGAGCCCTCCGTCCCCGTCTCGGCGCGCCTAATCGGCGCGGCGCCCATTCGGCGCGGCGGTTATCCGACGCCGCGGCGCTCCGACCCGACGCGGTCACGGAAACACGGAGACCGGCGGCACCGCGAAGGGGCCGCCCGCGGAGCGGAGGGCGCCGGGGAGCGCCGCGCGGAGCGCCGCGGCCCGCGCCTCCAGGTAGGCGGTCGGCAGGGCCGCTGCCAGCGGGTCCTCGGGGGCGGGACGGGCCTTGCCGTAGAGCTGAAAGCGCCGGACGTTCCCCGTGCGCGCGAGGCGCAGGGCGAGGGCCGTCCAGGCCTCTTCCTCGGCGGGCGGCGGCGGGGAGCCGTCCACGGCGCAGAGCATCGTCTGGATCGTGACGGGAGAAGCCGCCGCGAAGGCCTCTATGCCCGCGATGAGGGAGTCGAAGGGCGCCGCGCCGCGGTCTATCGTCCGATACCATTCGGCGGTGCCGGCGTCCAGCTTCACCCAGATATCCAGGTCGAAGCCGCCCGCGGAGCGGGCGGACGCCGCGCGGCGGAGGACAGAGGCGCCCGCGGGGTCGGCGAGGGTGGACCCGTTGGTGATGACCACGAGGGACGCGGCGGGGGCTAGTTCGTCGCGGAGGGCGGCGGCGCGGTCCAGCGCGGAGGCGAAGCGCGGCGACAGGGTGGGTTCGCCGTTCCCCGAAAAGCTCACGTCCGCGACCTCCGCGCCCTTCTCCGCCGCGTCGGAGAGGACCGCGCGGAGGCCGCGCTCCAAGGCGGACAGGGAAAACCGAAGGTCGGTCCGGAACGGAAAGACCTCGCAGTACGGACAGTCGAAGCTGCAGCGCTTCCGGTCCGGGAACAGGTTGACGCCGACCGAGAGCCCGCCCGCCCGCCGGGAGATGACCGGATAGACCACGGCGCCGGCCTCCCGGTCTATCCGATGTTCTCGCACGGGGCGCGCTTCGGAGCCACGAAGGGACATGGCTTCATGCTATCATGTCGTTCGATGGAAGGGAACCGGACCCGTAGCGCCGAACACTGGGATATCGCCGAGGAGATCGTCGAGCTCGTCTACCGCAATATCGACCGGAGAGTCGGCCTGGAGGAGATCGCGCGCCATTGTCGATTTTCCCCGTTCTACCTCAATCGACTCTTCCGCTCGGTGGTCGGCGAGAGCATTTACGAGTTCGAGAAGAGGGCGCGGCTCGGCAGGGCCGCCTCCCGGCTCATCAAGGAACACGCGACGAGCGTCACCGAGATCGCGTCGGATGCGGGCTACTCCCCCTCCAACTTCGCCGTGGCCTTCAAGGAAGCCTTCGGCCGCTCGCCCGCGGCGTGGCGGCTCGAGCCCGACGCTCCGCGCGGATCCCCGCCCTTCGACGAGTACGCCGCGGTCCTTACCCGTATCGCGGCCCTCCGTACGGAGGAGCATCGAGCGGAGGCGGAGGCCCTGGGCCGGTCCGTCGTCCTGGAGCGGCTGGAACCCTTCACCCTCTACCGCAGGCGGTACCGCGGCCCCTTCGGCGGGCTCGCTGTCGCCTGGGACGCGTTCTGCGCCGAGGCGGAAGCCGCCATAGCCGACGACGAGGCGCGGCACGGGGCGTTCGGCCGGCCGCGGCGCTGGATCGGCGTCTCCTACGAGGACCCGCTGACCTCCCGCCCCGACCGGTTCGCCTACGACCTCTGCGTGGAAGTGTCGGGGGGCTACGGCCGCCGCTACCTCCGCGTGGAGGGCGGCACCTACGCCCGCTTCGATTGGCGCGGAAGCGTCTCCGGCCTCAAATTCGCCTTCAACGACCTCTTCGGTATCGCGATGCCCAGCCGCAACCTCCGCATGGCCCCGACCGGCCTCTGCCTGGAGCAATACCGGCGCGCCGAATCGCCCGACGATTTCGACCTTTCCATCTACGTCCCCGTGGAACTCGACGAGGCTTGACCGGAGGTCACCGACGCCGGGCAGGTCCGCCGCGGGCCGGGCCGCGGAGCGTGACCGGAGGCTCCGCACGAATTCAGAAGCGCCGCGCCGGCCTCCCCCGCTATCCTTCCGCCATCAACCCACGGAAGGAGAAAACTATGATCGATACGAACGACGGACGGCTGTCGCCGTCGGCCCGGTTCTTCGCGAACGCGGTCCCCGCCATGATCGGGATGACCCTCACCTCCGCCATCGTCGTGGTGGACGGGCTCTTCATCGGACGCTTCGTCGGCAGCGCCGCGCTCGCCGCGGTGAACCTCACGGTCCCGGTGCTCTACCTCTTCATGGCCGTCGCCATCATGATCGCGGTCGGGGGCTCCAGCCTCGCCGCCCCGCTCCTCGGCTCGGGAAAGCAGGAGGAGGCGGCCCGCGTCCGCTCGGCGAGCCTCATCCTGCTCCTGGCCGTCACCGCGGGGCTCTCGGTCCTGGTCGCGGTCTTCCGCGTCCCCCTCCTCGCCCTGCTCGGCGCGCGCGGCGATACCGCGGCGCCCGCGGCGACCTATCTAGCCGTGATGGCCGCGGGATACCCGGCCATGATGGCGTCCATCGGCCTGTCCATCTTCCTCCGCGGCGCGGGGGAGCCGATCGCCGCGCTCAGGAACGGCCTCGCGGCCAACCTCGTCAACGTCGCGCTCGACTGGCTCTTCATCGTCGTCCTCGGCTGGGGCGTCGGCGGGGCGGCGGCGGCCTCGGTGATCTCCTCGGTCATCGGCGCCGGCCTCTCGGCCCTGACCGCCGCGGCCGGCGGCAGCCGGCTCGGCTTCGGCCGGCCCGCGTTCCGGAGCGGGGAACTCGGACTCCTCCTCGGCAACGGCTCGTCGGAACTGGTCGCCCAGCTCTCCGTCATGATCTCCGCCTGGGCGTTCAACCGCGCTACGCTCGGACTGCTCGGCACCGCGGGACTCGCCGCGATGACGGTCATGGGCTACCTCTCCTTCGTGGAGTCCATGCTGGTCTCCGGCTGCTCCATCGGCCTCGCGCCCATCGTCGGATTCGGCTGGGGCGCGGGTGAAGCGGCCGCGGTCCGCGCCGCCCGGCGGACGGCCCAGATCTCGGCGGCGGCCATCGGCGCCCTCTGCCTCGTCTTCGCCCTCGCCTTCGGCGCTTCCTTCGCGGCGGTCTGGACGAGGGGCGATGCCGCGGTGACGGCGATCGTCGCCTCCGCGTTTTCCCTCTTCGCCCTGTCCTTCCTCATCAACGGCTACAACATGCTCGCCTCGGCGTTCCTCACCTCGCTCCAGGACGCGGCCGGTTCCGCGGCGATCGCCGGCCTCCGCGGCCTCGTGCTGCCGGTCGTCCTGCTCGCGGTCCTGCCGCGGCTCTTCGGGACGACGGGCCTCTGGCTCGCCGTCCCCGCGGCGGAGGCGATCACGCTCCTCGTCGCCCTTCCCCTGAACCGGCGGGGTCTGCGGGCGCTGGACGCGGGTTTCCTGCCCCGCGC
>JAEXTK010000004.1 GCA_023406985.1 Spirochaetota bacterium
GCTGGACGCGGTCGTCGTGGACGCGCTCCGCGCGCTGTACGCGGATTTCGTCGCCCGCGCCCTCGACCTTTATTCCGTCGAAGAGGCGGCCGACGCCCTTCCGTCCTTGATCATCGCCCATCGCCGCCGCATGGCCGCCATCCTCGCGCCGGTGCGGGGCCTCCTTCCGCCGGCCTCGATGGCGCGGAGGGAACCTCTCGTTTGCGCCGAATACTCTTCCGTACTGCAAACGGAAATCCTCGCCTTGGATGAAGGCGAACTCCTGGAACCCGTGCTCGATGTCGGCTGCGGCCGCCACGCGCGCCTCGTCCGCCATCTTCGATCCCGCGGAATCGAGGCCTACGGCATAGAGCGCTTCCCCCTATCGGAGGAGGCCCGCTCCGATGGCCTCGACGAGTCCGCCGTCATCGCGCGGGACTGGAACGAGTACGGCTTTTTACCGGGCCGCTGGGGCACCATCCTCTCCCACCTCGCCTTCTCCAACCATTTCGCGCGCCATGCCGCCCGCGCTGAAGGACGCGACCTTGACTACGCGAAGAAATACCGGGAGCTATTGGAATCGCTCAGGCGCGGCGGAACCTTCCGCTACGCCCCGTCGCTCCCGTTCGTGGAGCGGCATCTCGATCCGACCGTCTACGCCGTGAGCATCCGGGAGTTCGGCCCCGCCGGTTTTCCGTTCACGGCGACCGTCATCCGCCGCCAAGGAGCCCAAGCATGAAATCGCGCGAAAAAGAAACTGCCGGTCGGCTCAAGGCCGTCGGCTTCATCGTCTTCCTCGGGGTGGTGAGCCTCTTCGCCGACATGACCTACGAGGGGGGGCGCAGCCTTTCGGGGCAGTACCTCAACCTGCTCGGGGCCAGCGCCTTCGCCCTTTCGCTCGCGGCCGGCCTCGGGGAATTCCTCGGCTACGGACTGCGTTTCTTCTCGGGACTCCTCGTGGACAAATCCCGGCGGTACTGGCTCATCATGTTCCTCGGCTACGGCATCCAGCTCGCCGCCCTCCCGATGCTCGCGCTCACCGGCGATTGGCGCTGGGCCATCGCCCTCCTCCTCCTGGAACGGATCGCCAAGGCGTTCCGGAAGCCGGCCGCCGATTCGGTCCTGGCCTACGCGTCCTCGGCTACCGGCCGCGGTTTCGGGTTCGGCCTCCATGAGGCCATGGACCAGATCGGAGCCTTCCTCGGGCCCGCCCTGCTCTCCCTCCTCCTCTTCTTCAACAAGGATGGGGCGGGCTTGGGCGGCCTCAGGATCGGCCTCCTCCTCCTCTTCGTCCCCGCGGCCGCGGCCCTCGTCTCGCTCTCGGTCGCGCGCTATTTCTTCCCGCATCCGGACCGCTTCGAACTGGAAAGCAAGGCGGCGGTGATCGGAGCGAAGGGCATTTCGCGCGGCCTCTGGATACTCATCCTGGCGGCCGGTTTCCTCGCCGCGGGCATCACCGACTTCCCGCTCATCGCCTTCCACCTCAACAAGGCCGGAACCTTCCCGGCCGCAGCCATCCCCCTGCTCTACGCGGGGGCCATGGTCGTGGACGCGGCGGCGGCGCTCATCCTCGGCCACCTCTACGACAAGATCGGGTATAAAACCCTCCTCGTGCTGTTCACCGTGGAAATCTTCACCGCCCCGCTCGTCTTCCTGGGTGGCGTTCCCGCGATCCTCGTCGGCATGGCGCTCTGGGGCATCAGCACGGGCACCCAGGAATCGGTCCTCAAGGCGGCCATCGCGGACCGCACCGCGAAGGATTACCGCGGCCGGGCCTTCGGCCTCTTCCAGACCGTCTTCGGCGCCTTCTGGTTCGGCGGCAGCGCCCTGCTCGGGTGGCTCTACGGATTCAATATTCCGCTCCTCGTGGCGGCATCGATAGGATTCCAGACGGTCGCCCTCATCCTCGCGATCATCGCGGGCGGCGTCCTCAAGAAGGAGAGCGTGCAATGAAACGGATACTCGTTTACGGTATGGGCGGCATCGGCGGCTACATCGGCGCGAAGCTCGCCGCGGTCGCCGAGCGCGAGAAGCTCGAACTCGTCTTCATCGCCCGCGGCGCCCACCTCGCCGCGATCGCGGAAAAGGGCCTGCGCTACCGCGCCCCGGACGGGGCCGAATCCGTCGTCAGGCCCGCGCTCGCCACGGACGATCCGGCGAAGGCCGGGAAGGCGGACCTCGTCTTCCTCTGCGTGAAGGGCTACGACCTCGACGCCGCCTGCCGAGCGCTCCTCGGCGCGGTGGGAGAGGGCACGGTCATCGTTCCGCTGCTCAACGGCGCGGATATCCATGAGCGCGTGCGCGCGATCGTGAAAGCCGGCACCGTGCTGCCCGCGGGCATCTACATCTCCTCGACCATCGCGGAACCGGGCCTCGTCACCCACCTGGGCGGCAAGGGCAACCTCTTCCTCGGCCGGGAGCCGGGGAACAGCGGCTACGACGGGGCCGACCTGCGGATGCTGCTGGAAAAGGCGGCCATACCCTACGAATGGTCCGACGATCCCCTCCCCGCCGTCTGGACGAAGTACCTCTTCATCGCGTCCTACGGCCTCGTCACGGGCATGAGCGGCCGGCCTATCGGCGGCGTCATCGCGGACGCGGAGCTCGCGGCCCTGGTCCAGGGCATCCAGGCGGAGATCGCCGCGATCGCCGCGGCCCAGGGGATCAAGCTGCCCGCCGACGCCGCGGCGGCCGCCTTCGAGAAGGGGAAGGCCTTCCCCGCCGCGACGAAGACGTCCTTCCAGCGCGACCTCGAGACGCCGGACAAGCCGAACGAGGGCGCGCTTTTCGGCGGGACCATCCTGGCCTTCGCTAAGATGCTCGGCGTGCCGACCCCGACTACCGAAAAGGTCTACGGCAAGATACTCGGCAAGTCGCGCTGATCCTCGACTCGGCGAGGACCGGGGCGAATACCGCCGCGGTCTCCGCCGAGCCGCGGTCT
>JAEXTK010000032.1 GCA_023406985.1 Spirochaetota bacterium
CGCCAAAGCCATGGCCGAAGAGCGGCGCGTCGCCATCCGCAATATCCGCCGCGACTGCAACGACGAGCTCAAGGCCGCGCTCAAAGACGGCGAGCTGACCGAAGACGACGAGGGTCGGGCCGCCGAGGACCTCCAGAAGCTCACGGACTCCTATATCAAGGAGATCAACCGTCTGCTCGAAGAAAAAGAAAAAGAAATAATGGAAGTCTGATGCAGAGAGCGGCCACGGTCGATCAATCACGACTCCCCGTCCATGTCGGAATCATCATGGACGGGAACGGGAGATGGGCCCGACAACGGAACCTCATCCGTACCCAAGGGCACAACGAAGGGGTCAAAGTCGCCAAACGCATCGTCAAGGCGGCGCGCGATCTCGGCATCAAATACCTCACGCTCTATACCTTTTCCACGGAAAATTGGAAACGAGCCTCCGACGAGGTCGGTTTCCTCATGGGCCTCATCAAGCAATTCCTCATCGGCGAGCTCGATTTCTGCCGCGCCAACGGTATCCGCGTGCGCTACACGGGCGATATGGCCGGCCTACCCCGCGACATCGCCCAGGAAATCAGCAGCGTTTGCGAGGACACGAAGGACTGCACCGGCATGTCGGTCATCCTCGCCATCAACTACGGCGGACGCGATGAAGTCGTGCGGGCGGTACGGAGAATCATCGCGGACGGCGGCAGGGGTACCGAGATAACGGAAGAGACCCTCGCGCGCCACCTCGACAATCCGGACGTCCCCGATCCCGACCTCATCATCCGTACGGCGGGCGAATTCCGGACGAGCAATTTTTTGCTTTGGGAAGCCGCGTACGCGGAGTATTATATCTCTCAAAAGCTCTGGCCCGATTGGACCGGCGACGACCTCGCAGCCGCGATCGTCGACTATCAAGGACGAGATCGACGCTTCGGCGGAGTGAAGGCATGAAGAAGATACTCCAGCGCCTCATGATGTTCATCATCGGTTTGCCTGCGGTCCTCGTGATCGTCATCGCCCTGCCGTATTACCATCACTTGGCGGCGAACATCGTCCTCGTCATCGTGAGCGCGCTCGGAGCCGTCGAATTCGCCGACATCGTCGGTCGGCGCGGGTACCGGCTGCCGGTCTGGGAAGCCGTCCTGCTCGGGACCCTCGCGCCCTTGTCGGGCCTGCTCGTGATAGACTTCGGCATGGATAGTACGGCGGTACCTATCCTCATGATGTTCGGCCTCGTTTGGGTCATCTCGTCCCGCATCTTCGCCAAGGCGACCGAACTTGAACACGCTGCGGATCGCACCGTCGTCGGCCTCACGGTCTTGTTGTATCCCGGCCTGTTCATCTTCTGGATCGTCCGCATGACGGGCCTGCCGCATGCGACTTCCGCCTTGCTCGTCTTTCTCTTGACGGTATTCTGCAACGACTCGCTCGCCTGGCTCACGGGCATGCTCTTCGGCGCCAACAACCGCGGGCTCATCGCCGCGAGCCCGAACAAGAGCGTCGCCGGCTTCATCGGCGGCATCTTCGCGTCGATCGTGGTCGGCATGGCGGCCCCGTACGTCTTCCCCGCGGCCTTCCAGAGCTCGAATCTCGCGAAGCCGCTCGCGGGAGCCATTCTCGGCTTCGTATCGGGCACGGCGGCCATCATCGGCGACCTCGCGGAATCCACGATCAAGCGCAGCGCCGGCGTCAAGGATTCCGGGGCCATCATACCGGGACGGGGGGGAATCCTCGATTCCATCGATTCCCTTTCCTTTGCGGCCCCCTTCTTCTACGCCGCCTACTTGATCCTGTTCTGATCCGGCCCGGCGCCCACGGTGAAAAAATGAAGAAACGGATAGCGATTCTCGGAGCGACCGGTTCGATAGGATGCAATACGGTCGACGTCGTACGCGCGCATCCCGACGATTTTGAAGTAGTCGCCTTGTCCGCCAATCGCGACGTCGAAGGGCTGCGGAAGCTCGGCCGCTCCTTCCCGCAAGCGCGATTGGCCGCGACCTCCCTCGCGGCCGCCGCGGAGGGCATCGATTACTTCGGAAGCGAGGCGGCGATAACCGCGGTCCGCGAGTCCGCGGCCGACATCGTGGTGAACGGGATCGCCGGGGCCGCCGGCCTCTTGCCCTCCGTCGCCGCGCTGGAGTCGGGAGCCGATCTCGCGCTCGCGAACAAGGAAACCGTCGTCATGGCCGGTCCCCTGATCTCGCGCCTCGCGCAGAAGACCGAGAAGCGGCTGTTGCCGGTGGATTCGGAGCACTCGGCCGTCTTCCACCTTCTCGCGGCCCACGGCGCCGAATCGGTGGAGGAAATCGTGCTCACGGCCTCCGGGGGGCCGTTCCGGGGCTGGACGCAGGAGCGCCTGGCCCGGGTACGGGTGGAAGACGCCCTGGCCCATCCCACTTGGAAGATGGGGGGAAAGATCACCATCGACTCCGCGAGCCTCGCGAACAAGGGGTTGGAAGTCATCGAGGCGGTTCGCCTTTTCGGCTTCGCACCCGAACGGGTTTCCGTGCTCGTGCATCCCCAGAGCAAGGTGCATTCCTTGGTCCGGCTCAAGGACGGGTCGCTCTACGCCCAAATTTCCAATCCCGACATGCGCGTTCCCATCCATAACGCGCTTTACTGGCCCGCATGCACGCCCTGCGGCTTCGGGAGGCTCGATCTGGCCGGTACTTCGCTCAGCTTCGAGAACCCCGACCCCGTGGCCTTCCCGATGCTGCGCCTCGCCTACGAGGCTGCCCGGCGCGGCGGCCTCTATCCTGCAGCCTACAACGCGGCCGACGAAGTCGCCGTCGCGGCCTTCGCGGAGGGTCGCATCGGTTTTACCGACATCGCCGCCGTCACCGAGACGGTCCTTCACGACGACTGGGCCGGAGGCGACGAGTCCATCGAATCCATCATCGATGGCGACCGCCGTGCCCGCGCTCGTGCCGCCCAAGCAATTTTGGAGGAAATCGCGTGATATTGCGCATTCTCATAGGCCTCATAGGGCTCGGACTCGTCGTTTTCGTCCACGAGCTCGGCCATTTCCTAGTCGCGCGGCTCGTCGGCATCGACGTGGAAGCCTTCTCCATCGGTTGGGGCCGCCCGATCTGGAAGCGTAAGATCGGGAAGGTCGAATACCGCCTCGGCGCGTTTCCCGTCGGCGGCTATTGCCAGATGCGGGGCGAAGCGGAATTCCGCGAGGCCCTGACGCACGAACACGCGGCCATCCCGCGGGACAAGGGCACCTTCTACGGAACGCCGCCGCTCAAGCGCATCCTCGTCGCGGTCGCCGGACCGGCCGCCAATGCCCTCTTCGCCGTGCTCGTGCTCGCCGCGGTTTGGGGCGCGGGGTTCGAGGTGCGCACGCTCGGCAACCGGGTCGTCCTCGCGTCCGACATTGAAGGCGGCAAGACCTATCCTGCCGATCAGGCGGGCCTCAAGACCGGCGACCGCATCGTCGAGGTCGACGGAGAACGCGTCGCGAATTACCAGGAAGTCCAGGGCGCGATAGCCCCGAACGCCGACAAGGCTCTGCGCGTGGTCGTCGATCGGGACGGGACGCCGGTGGAGCTTTCGGTCGTTCCCCAATTGGACACCGCGACGGGAGCCGGAAAGATCGGCGTCTACTTCTGGACCGACCCGATCGTCGCGACGGTCAAACCGGGCAGTCCCGCGGCGATCGCGGGCATCGAGGCGGGCGATTTTATCCGCACCGTGAACGGCGCCCCCCTACCCTACACCGTCGCCCTCGCCAAGATACTCAAGGATAGGCCGAATATCCTCGTCCTGGAAGCGGAGCGGCACGGCGAAGTGGAGCGCAGGGAGCTCGTGGTGTCCTACGCCGACGACGGTTCCGCCGACCTCGGCATCGAGTTCGAGACGCTCCGCTTCCATACTCCGCGACTCTCTCCTCTTGCGGCCCTCGCGAAGGGAGCCTCGGAGTCCTGGAAAACCTTCACCCTTTCGCTCCGCAGCTTCTCCCTCCTCTTCCGCGGCGTAGACCTCACGAAAGCGGTTTCGGGACCGGTGCGGATCACCTACATGGTCGGGGACGTCGCCGCGGAGGGCTTCGGCCAGGGCGTGGGTGCCGGCGTCAGCGCCGTGGCGAGCTTCCTCGCGCTCCTCTCGGTGGCGCTCTGCCTCATGAACCTACTGCCGATCCCCGCGCTCGACGGGGGCCTCGTCATCCTCTTCCTCATAGAGGCGATCATCCGCAAGCCGCTCCGTCCCAAGGCCGTGTACCTTTTCCAGCTCGTCGGGTCGGCCATCATCTTCGGCTTGTTGCTCTTCTCCGTATTCGGAGATATCCTTTTCCTGTTCGGCCGATAACGGCCGCCGGGCTTTTCCAGGAGGCTGCCATGCGGAGCATCACCTGTCCTTGCACTCACGTTTTCGAGGCGGACATACCGGAATCCATCGATCTGGACGTCGATGGATCGCAGCTGGGCGCGCTCGCGGACGGCACCTTCCTGACCGTCACCTGCCCCAACTGCGGCTACCAGTCGAAACCCGAATTCCCGCTGACCATCATCTGGCCGAGCCGAGCCCTCGCGCTGCGGGTCATCCCCGAGATCGACCGCGGAGAATTCTACCGGACCGAGTCCCAGAAGGACGAGACGCCGGTCGTGATCGGGTATCCGGAACTCGCCGAGCGCGTCGCGGTGGTCGCCGCGGGTTTGGACGTCCTCGCCGTGGAGGCGATCAAGTACTTCCTCCTCCTCAAAGCGGAGGAAGCGGCCCCCGACGCGGAGGTGGGCGCCTGGTTCTCGGCCAAGACCGGCGAAACCGTAGAATTCCATCTCCATGGCCTCAAAACCGATGAGGTCGCCGTCAGCCGCGTCCCCTTGGCGCTCTACGAACGCACGTTGGCCGATTCCCGCGCTACCCCGACTCAAGAACCCTTCGCCTCCCTGCGGTACGGTCCCTATCTTTCGGTGCAGAACGTACTGCGTCCGGAGATCGAAGAATGATCCGACGGCCCCGCGCCGCCATCGTTCTCGTTATCGTCGCGCTCCGCCTGACGGCCGCGCTGCCCTGCGGCGCGCTGTCTGCCCAGGAACGGCCCGAGGCCGCGGCCGGCCACCGGGGGGCGGTGTTCGCGCTCGTGCCGGATGCCTCGGGCCAGCGCATCCTGAGCGTCGGAGAAGACGGCTTCCTCGTCGAGTGGGATCGCGCGACCGCTCAAGCGGTGGGTCGGTTCCAGTTGAGCCCCTACGCGATCACCGCCGTCGCCGCGAGCCCCGCGAGCGACCAGATCGCGGTATTGGAGACGGATGGACTCGGGCTCTACCGCGTCTCGGTCTGGCGACTCAAGGACCGTACGAAGGTATTCACCCTGCGATTCAAGGACCGGGTCTCCTTTCTCTCCTATTCCGGGAGCGGAACCTTCCTCATGGCGACCCGCGACGCGCGGGAAGGGGTGGCCCTCATCGACGCCGCGAGCGGCACGCTCCTCCCCGGCATTCCCGATCTCGCCGGTCCGGTGTCGTTCGCGGCGACCGGCAAATCGGAGCGGACGATGATCGCGTATTCCACGGTCGGGCTCCTCTCCTACTGGGATCTCACCGCCAAAGCGGAACTCAAGCGCGTTAGCGCGCCTCCGGGGCTTTCCTCTCCGGTCCTTTTCGGCAACAACCTCTATTTCGGCGGGTTCGACGGCCAGGACCTCGTCGTCATAGACGCCGTAAACGGCGGCGAACTCTCCCGCTCCTCCTTCCCGTTCGGGACGTTCACGCTGACCCCCTCCGTCGGCGGGTCCACCCTGTTCGCCGTATCGGTAGACGGCGGAAATCTTTCCGTACGAGAGATGAGCGTTGCTGCCGCGGGAGCGGTTCCCGGCACGGTAGAACCCCTTCCGATCCTGCCCGCGCCCGCGAGCGCTGCCGTCGCTTCCGGAACGGACCTCTATTTCGGCATGCGGGACGGCAGGATAGCGTCGATAGACCGGACCAGCGGCGCCGCCCTCGTCTATACGGATAGGCGCACGACGCGTTTGGACGACGCCGCCGTCGCGGGGAGGGCGCTCCTCGCGCTCTCCGAACACGATCGCTATCTCTTTCCCGCGGACCTGGCGGCGTTCCGGGACGGAACAGCGTTCAAGAAGGTCGAAGGCCGGGGCGAAGACCGCGCGCTCGCCGCCCCGGTGCCGGGGGCCGAGGAAACCTTCCTGCTCTGGCGCAGCGACGGGACCGCGGCGCCGGTCCGCAACGGGCCGGACGGCACGGATCGAGCCCTCGGCATACGCACCGGCGTTCCGTACCGATCCGCTTCCGTCCTCGGAACGAGCGTCCTCTTCCTCGACGCGGCGGGGGCCCTCACCGTCGCGTCCCTCGCGAGCGGGGAAACCGTCTTCTCCTTCGCGTCCCTCGGCATCCTCGACGCGGTCCTCAACGCCGACGATACCCTCCTCGCGGGGAAAAGCCGCGCGTTCGCGCCCCAGGTACCGCTCCTGTCCATAAACCGCGTGACGGGAGAGACTGCCCCCATCGAGATGGAGGGAACCGCCGTCGTGCGCCTGTATCGAGGGACCAGCGGTTTCGTCTATGCGATCGTCGCCGACGCGGATAGCGCGGGTCCGAAAACGACCCTCATCCGCATCGAATCCGCGTCCCCCCTCGCGACAAAAGCCATCGCCCAGTATCGGGCGGAAGACGTGGAGGCATCCATCGCCGAGAGCGGCGACGCCGTCGCCACGACGCTCGGCGGCGAAGGGGCTACCCTCATCCGCGACGGAAGGTTAACCCTCTTCGAACGCACCGACGCCCTGCCCCGGCGCATCACGGCCGGAGACGGTCGGTTCATCGTCGTCGATTCGGACGGCGGCATAGCGTGGCACGAAAGCGATTCGGGGAAGGCGACGGCGATCCTCCGGGTCTACGGGGACACCTGGGAACTGGACCGGAACGGGAAGCGGCTGAGCGGTCCCCTCCGGTAAGCGGGCAAGAAAAGGGGCGAGAACTCGTCCTCGCCCCGGCCCCCTACCCTCAATCGTGGGACGGGTTCGCCTTCACCTTGTCGATGGCGGACGAAACGGCTTTCCGTACGGTTTCCGCATAGGCCGCCTCATCCATCGCGTGGGCCGCGTACAGCGAGCCCAGGAGAGAGACGCGATAGAGCGGCTTCACCGCATTGAGGGCGAAGGTCGCCATGTCGAGCACGCAGTCCTCGCAAAGGCATAGCTTTTCGCTCTCACGGGCAGCGAGCTGCCCTTCGAGTTCGGCGAGGACGAGCTTCTCCGCCTCGTTCACCAAAAGATCGAAATCATAGTCGTTTGCGAAAGCCATGAGTCCTCCCTCATCCAAGTGTAACCCATCGGTCAGGATCCCGCACGACTGAGCGACTCGAATTTGGTGTAGCTCGGCAGGAATACGATGTCCACGGTTCCGACCGGTCCGTTTCGCTGCTTGGCGATGATGAGCTCGGTAGGAATGGACTTGGACCGCTCGTCGCTGCTCTTGCGCTCCGTCTCGCGCTCGCGGTGGAGGAACATCACTACGTCCGCGTCCTGCTCGATGGACCCCGATTCGCGGAGGTCCGAGAGGGTCGGCCGTTTTCCTTCCGCGTCGCGGCGTACCTGGGACAGCGCCACGACCGGCACGTCGAGCTCGCGCGCGAGGCTCTTGAGCGAGCGCGATATCTCCGCGATCTGTTCGTGGCGCGGCAGGTCGTAATTTTCGGAACTGATGAGGGTCAGGTAGTCGATGAAGATGATCTCCACCTTCTGCTGGGCGCGCAGGCGGCGCGCCTGGGCCCGGAGGTCGAGGAGCTTCATGTTCGGCATATCGACGATGTAGAGCGGGGCGTCATAGATGCGTCCCGCGGCCTCCATGAGGCTGTGGAAATCGCTCGGCTTAAGCAAGCCGGTACGGATGTTTTCGGAGTTGATGCGGGCCTCGCTCGCGATGAGGCGCTGCATGAGCGCCATATCGGACATTTCGAGCGTGAAGAAGGCCGTCGGGATCTTGCGGTCCTTGTTGTTGATGGCCGCGTTGGCGGCCATGGTCAGGGCGAGCGCGGTCTTACCCACCGAAGGGCGGGCCCCGATGATGATGAGTTCCGATTTCTGGAATCCGGAAGTCAAGGCATCCAGGTCGGAGAGTCCCGACGTGACGCCGGTGAACGCTTCCTTGGTATTGTAGAGCTTCTCGATCGCCTCGATCGTCTTGGGAATGATTTCCTTGGCGCTCTTGAAGGTTAAGGTCTGTCGGTTGTCGGTGAGCTCGAATATCTGCCGCTGGGCCTCCTCGACCACGAGCCGGCTCTCGTTCGATTCGTCGAAGGACCGCGCGCTGATTTCGCTCGCGATCTTGAGGAGGGCGCGACGAACGGAGCAATCCTGGACCACGTGCGCGTAGTAATCGATATTCGCGCTGGTCGGGACCACCGCGGTGAGGGAGGCGACGTAGGCGGGGCCGCCGGAGGAATCCAGCGTCCCTTCCTGGCGCAGCTCCTCGATGACGGTGATGATATCGGCCTTGCGGCCCTTATTGAAAAGGTTGAGGATGGCCTGGTAGACCCGACGATTCGCGTTGGAATAGAAATCGTCGGGTCTCAGGTAACGAATCGCGACGGAGATCGCGTCGTCGTCGAGGAGGAGCGCGCCGAGCGTCGCCTGTTCGGCTTCGTCGTTATGAGGCGGTACTCGATCCTTGAGCGACGACGCGGCCATCCCGGAACGTTATTCGGTCTGGTCGGATTCGGCGGACGCGTCTTCCGCGGCGTCAGCGACCTCCGCGGTCTCCGCGGCGGGAGCGGCTTCGGCGGGAACGGGAGCGGCGACGGGCGCGGCGGCCTTGGCCGGAGCCTCGTGCTTACCGCTCTGGGCCTGCACCACGATCGCGATCTCGGCGACCGCGTTCTCGTACAGCTTCACGTGGACCCGGTACTTACCGACGCTCTTGAAGGAGTTGCCGGGCAGTTCGATGCGCTTGCGCTCGATCTTGAAATTCTTCTTGGCCAACTCGTCCGCGACGGTCTGGCTCGTGACGGCGCCGTACAGCTTGCCGTTGGCGCCGGCGGGCATCGAGATGACGACCTCGAGCGCTTCCAGCTGCGTCTTCAAAGCGGCCGCGTCCTGCCGCTTTTCGGCCTTCCGAGCCTCGATCTCCGCCCGGCGGGCTTCGAACAGCTTCACGGTCTTGTCCGTGTACGGCAGGGCGAGTCCGCGGGGGAACAGGTAGTTGCGGGCGTAGCCGTTGGCGACGTCCTTCACGTCTCCCTCTTCTCCGAGGGGCGAAACGTCCTTGTTGAGGATCACTTTCATGGTACTCGAGCTCCTTATGCGTATTCGAACGAAGATGCCGCGGCGTCGCCGCGCTCACGCCTCCGGAGTAGAAGGCGGTTCGTTTTTTCTTGGCGCCCGTAAGGGCAACCAGTTCTCAGCGATGCCGAGGACGGCGATGCCGCCCGCGACGAACGCGTTGATGCCGGGTCTGAGAAGGGCCAACGCGACGACGAGCGTCACGAGGAAGCCGATGGACCGGGGAACGCCCGGTCCCGCCAGGTGGTATTGGATGATACCGTACCCCTGGGCCAGGTACAGGAGCAGAACGAGGCTCAAGAGGTTCCATCCGAAGATCTCGACGGGAACGATCTTGAGCACGAGGGCGGCCAGGACGATCGCGAAGGCCGCGATGAGCGGCCACACGACGAAGGCCTCCAAACGGAATCGCGCGAACGCGCCGCGTTTCATCAAGGACGGATTCCCGATGGAGGCGAACATGAACGCCACGCGCCAGCTCACGAAAAAGAACACCGCGTGCCCCGTCACCGCGGCCCCCCGCACGTAGACGGAGCTCATGGCTTGGATGATAGCCTCGGGATTCAAGCTCCGCTCGATGAGCGACCGCTGCACGACATCGGCGCCCGCGGCATCGGTGTAGGCGGCCACGAAGGCCTCGGCCTGTCGGCGGATGAGCGCGACGAGCCCTTCGTCGTGCTTGGCGAGCAGGATGACCGGTATGGTCGCCACGGTGGCGAGCACGGCCGCGGCGATGATCCGGTATGCCAAGCGCACGCGGCGGGAACCGCCGTTCCAGCCGTCCCGGGCAGCCGCCCAGCAAAAAGCCAGCGAAACGACGGCGAAATAGAGCGCGTCGGCCAGGAAGCCGTTCATCGCGCTCGGATGCGCGAACGCCGACGCGGCAGAAAAAGAAGCGTTCGCGGCTGAAGCCGCCAGCGCCGTCAACGCGGCGGTCCGGCTACCGAACCGAAGGGCCGCGAAAGCGATCGGAACCAGGAAAAACGGAGAAAGGAAGCCGCTCCGCGCGAACCCCACGGAGGCGACGGCGCCGATCAACACCGGCATGACGCCTTTGACGAGGGGAACGCGGGAACGCATGAGTCGCTCTGACTTAGCGGGCGACGAAGGGCAGCAACGCGATCACGCGCGCGCGCTTCACGTTGACCGCGAGTTCGCGCTGGTGCTTCGCGCAGGTGCCGGTGATCCGGCGGGGAAGGATCTTGCCCCGCTCGGTGGTGAACCGGCGCAGCCCGTCGGCGTCCTTATAATCGATCTTGAGCTTCTGGGTGCAGAACTTGCACACCTTCTTCTTGAAGTAGACCTTTCCCTTACCGCGGCCGCCCCGCTCTTCGCCGTCGCGACCGGCGTAACCGCCGTCGCCCTCGCCGCCGCGCTCCATCCGGGGAGGGCGGTCGGAAATGTTCATTCTCTCATCGGACATGGAATTGCTCCTTGGAATGCTGATAGTCGCCGGGATTGGGCGCGATCGCCACCGCGATCTTCGCGCTTCCCGCTAGAACGGAATATCGTCGGCGAATCCCTCGTCTCCACCCTCTTCGGCGCCGTCGCGCGAAGCGGGACGGGCGTTGCCGCCCCTCCGCTCCTGCTGTCCGGGAGCGTTGGAGTAGGACGGAGACGCGCTGCCTCCCCCTCCGGCGTTACCGCCGCCGAGGAGTTGCACGTTGTTCGCCATGATTTCCACTTTGGACCGATTCTGGCCGTCCTGCTCCCACCGATCCTGACGGAGTTCTCCCTCGACGGCGATCTGTTTTCCCTTGACGAGGTACTGATTGATCGCTTCGCCGGAACGGCCCCAGAGGACGACGTCGAAGAAGTTGGCCTCTTCAACCCATTGGTCGCCGCTCTTGCGCCGCCGATTGACGGCGAGCGAGAATTTACACACGGCCTGTCCGCCTGCGGTATACTTGAGTTCCGCATCCCGGGTAAGCCGCCCGATCAGGATGACGTGGTTTACGTCGGCCATAGCGCCCCCTTAGCCCTCGATGTTGACGAAGAGGTACTTGAGAAGGTTCGGGTTGAGCTTGAACGCCCGATCGAGCACGACGAGTTTGGAGGGTTCCAACTTCAACGTGAACAGGACGTACTTGCCGCGGGTCCGCTTCTTGATGGGATACGCGAGGTCGCGGTCGCCGGTTTCATCGGTCTTCTCGATTTCGGCGCCGTTGGCGGCCAGGTCGGCGAGAAGCTGCTCCCGGCCCGCCTTGTGCTGGTCATCTTCCAACGGGAAAATGACCGTCAGTTCGTACTGACGCATGAGTCCTCCTTGTGGACACATAGGGTGATCCGCCGATCGGGGCGGATAAAGAGGCTGCATGAGCCTACAGGGAAAGGATTTCCTTGTCAAGTAAGGACCATCGCTGCCGATATTCGTGACTGGAGGATCCATGGCCAAGCGTATCCATTTCGAAGACGACATCTTCTACCTGCACGCGTGCATCCGCCTCGCGCGGGACGCCACGGCCCTGGACCTGGATCCCGAACTCTTCCTCAACAAGGCCATGGACGATTTCTCGTTCATCGACGCCACGCTGAGCCGCCTGCTCAGGGAGCTTCTCGGCAACGACCGCCTCATCGAGCGCAAGGAACAGCTCCTCAACCTCTTCGAGACCGAGGAGCGGTTCGCCGAACTGATCGCCGCCATACAGTCGGGCCACGGCAGCATCGCCGGCGCGCTCGGGCCGTTCTCCGAGCGGTTCGCGGAATTCCGCTCGGATTCCCTGCGGCGCCGGGCGGAGATTGACGGCGCCACGGCCTTCGGGGCCCGGCCGGACGACGACACTTCGGTGGTGAGTTCCTTCGAACTCAACGAATTGCTCAAGGACACCGAATAAGGCCGACGCGGACCGCCCCTGGAAGCCGACTCGGCCTTCGTGCTAGAGTCGTCGCATGCTGCGTTACGATTACGTGATCGTCGGGACCGGACCGACGGGCCTCTCCGCCTCTTTCGAGCTCTCCTCCCGCGCGCCCGCGGCCCGCATCCTCCTCATCGACAAGGCTCCGGTATCGTCCGGGGGACTCCGTAACGATTGCAAGATGAATTTCACCTACCCCATCGGATTCCCGATGGATTACTGGCCGCGGGAATTAGCTGAATCCTATTTAGGCCGGGTCACGGACTTCCTTGCCCCGCAGCTCATGGAACGGCGCAACGTCGCCGCGTACCGCCATCGCTCGGAAAAGATCGGCGTGGAGCTCTTGGATATCCGTCAATCGCATCTGGGTACGGACGGGGGACTCAAGCTCATCGGAAAACTCACCGACGATCTGCGCGGCCGCGGCGTCGACCTCTCGCTCGGCGAGACGGTCACCGAGCTGGACCCGAGCCGGCGCGTCCTCATAACCGATCGAAGGGAGATCGAGTACGGAGCCGCCCTCATCGCCCCCGGCCGCAACGGGTTCGACTTCCTGCGGAAGCTCATGGATCGCCTCTCGATCCCCTTCTCCGACAATTCCATCGACGTCGGGCTCCGGATCGAAACGAGGGAAGAGCGGTATCCCATCGTGCGCGACTATTACGATCCGAAGTTCCTCTTCCCCGAGCGGGTGCGCACGTTCTGCACCAATTCGCGGAGCGCCCACGTCGTCAAGGAACGCTATCAAACGGCGAACGGCGAAACGTATTTCAGCGTGAACGGCCATGCCTGGTCTTCGGACCGGAGCGCGAACGGGCTCGTCAATTTCGCGATCCTCCGGAGCGTCGAGTTCACCGAACCCCTCGCCTCGGGTCAGGATTTCGCGGAGATGCTCGGCCTCCAGGCCATGCTCGTGGGCGGCGGCAAACCGCTCATGCAGCGCGTGGGCGACTTCAGGCGCGGCAAGCGGAGCAAGCGCGAGGGGTTCACCGGCGACCTCGCGGACTTCGAACCGACCCTTTCCGACTGCACGCCCGGGGACATCAGCCTCGTGATGCCGGCCAAATTCCTCAGATCAATCTGGAAGGCCCTCAAGCAGCTCGACACCATCGTGCCCGGCGTCCTCCATCCGAGCACGATCATGTACTATCCGGAGATCAAGCTGTACGCGAACAAGCCGCGCTTCATCGACGAACGGCACTTCATGGCGCTGGACGGCGTGTACCTCGCGGGGGACGGCGCGGGCACGAGCCGCGGCATCACGGGAGCCTGGGCGAGCGGCCTCCGGGTGGCCGACGGCATGTTGGAGCGGGGGAAATCGGCATGAGGATCACCGGAGGCAGCCTCTGCGGCAGGAAAGTGGAAGTGCCCGACGGCGTCATCAGGCCGGCCATGGACCGCATGCGGGAATCGGTTTTCGCCGTGCTCGGAGACCTTTCCGGGCTTTCGTTCCTGGACGTCTTTTCCGGATCGGGCATCATCGCCCTGGAAGCGGCATCCCGCGGCGCGGAACGCGTGGACGCGGTAGAGATGGATCCGCTCAAGCGGGCGACGCTCATCAAGAACGTCTCCATCGCCCCGATCCGCATCAATTGTCATTTCATGGCTGCCGAGCTCTACGTCAGGAGGGCGAAGACGCGATTCGACGTCGTCTTCTGCGATCCGCCCTTCCCGTACCGATTCAAGCGGGAGCTCGTGGAGAGCATCGCTTCCTCGCCGATCGCCGCGGACGGCACCCTGATCCTCATCCACCGCCCCCGCGAGGACGCCTTTCCGGACGAACTCGGCCCCCTGGCCTTGGAGGACCGGCGCGAGTACGGCCGCTCTATCGTCGATTTTTACCGCTACGGCGCGGAAACCGGAGTATCAGCGGTCTAGTTCCCGGAGATACCGGATGAGCCGCGCTTCCACCGGCTCGCTCCGTCTCCTCCGTTTCCGCGGCGAAGGGAACGAGCGGTCGCGACGACCGACGTCCAGGGCGGTCGCGTCCATGGGTATTCGCCCTTCTTCCCGTTTCATGTCCTTCCTCCTCCACCACGAATCACGTATTCGATATATAGCACGCCCCCTTCAAAAAACGAAGAGAATGTAACCTTCTTGTTTGTTTTAGAGTTTTTTTATAAAACGATGATTGCATTTTCCGATATCATGGTTATACTTGTTGCATAAAGAAGGGTGATTTTTTGGATCGAGACTCCCTATTCGATCGATTCGAAGATCAGGGGTTCATAAAGACCGGACAACGTCCTGTCATCGGGTCGGCGCAGAAAGCGGCCCTCAACCGGAAAGGAAACGAGCTCCTCAACGCCGGAGACGTCGAGGGCGCGAGGCGAATATTTCTGACGACCGGGTACTCGGACGGTATCGCCCGCGTCGGTGACCGGTATTTACAGGACGGACGGAGCCTGGAAGCGCTCCGCATGTACTGGACGGCTCCGGATAAGGTAAAGGCCGAGGCTATTATTGTGCGATTATCTGCGGTGATACAAAAACTCGTTCACGAGGAAGAGGAAAAGTAAAGATGATGAACGAACACAATATTACGGACGATATCGTTCCCCCTGAGGGAGATTCCAAGGAGCGGAACGAGGAATTCGCCGAAATCTCCGAGCTTTCCAAAAAAGGCTACCAATACCTGAAAGAAAACCGCGTCGCGGAAGCGGTCGAAAGCTTCACGCAGATTCTCGATAAGGAACCGGAGAACAATTACGCCCTCGTGGGACTCGGCGACGCCGCGCGGAAACGGGGCGCGTTCCGGGAGGCCGTCGAACACTACCGCAAGTGCCTCACGCATCATCCGGGCAATAATTACGCGCTCTTCGGCTTGGCCGATTGCTATAAGGCGCTCAACCAATACCAGAAGGCCATCGAGATTTGGGAGCAGTATCTGCTCCACGACGACAAGAACATCACCGTGCTCACCCGGGTGGCCGACGCGTACCGTAAGGTCCGGGATTTCCGACGTTCCAAGACCATCTATTTGCGGGTCCTGGAGATGGAGGAGAACAATCCCTACGCGCTCATCGGCCTGGGCCACCTGCACTACGACTTCAAAGAATACAAGGACGCGCTCTTCTATTGGGAGCGCATGCTCGAGCTCCATAAAGAGGACGTGGATATCCGCGTGCTCACCTCCATC
Source organism: Spirochaetota bacterium (assembly GCA_023406985.1). Taxonomy (GTDB): domain Bacteria; phylum Spirochaetota; class Spirochaetia; order Treponematales; family Breznakiellaceae; genus JAEXTK01. The sequence continues at coordinate 15,215 of JAEXTK010000032.1, forward strand.
GGTAACTGTCATCGGAAGCTCAAGACCTTCGAGCAGGGCGTTCCCTACTTCCAGCGGGCGCTCGACATGGATAGCGTCAACTTCTACGCCCTCTTCGGACTCGCGGATTGCTACCGGGGCATGAACCAGCAGCACAAGTCCCTGGAATATTGGAACCGCATCCTCGATCAGGACCCGCGCAACAAAGTCATCCTGACCCGCGCGGGCGACGCGTACCGCAACATGGGCGACTACGACAAGGCCGGCGACTACTACCGGCGGGCACTCAACATCGAATTCGATATCTACGCCGTGCTCGGCCTGGCGGTCGTCTCCAAGATGCAGGGCAAGTACGACGACGCCATCGAATCCCTCCGGCGCCTCGTGCAGCAGGATCCCAAGAACTACCGCCTCTACATCGAACTCGCGGATTGCTGGACGAAGAAGGGCGACCGGGACCGGGCCGTGGAAGCGCTGGCGGAGTTCCAGAAGCTCGGCATCCGCAATATGTACGTCTCGGAATTCCTGGACAAGCTGCGCGGCTAGCTCGTCGCGCGGCTACCGAGCCGCGCGCTTTGGACGCTCAAAGGCTACCGAACCGCGCGCGGAGGATACGTCGGGAAACCGCGGCGATCATCGTCCGTTGACCTTCCGTCGGTTATTTCGTAGTATCTAGACGACACTGCCGTTATCGGGGTGGTTGACCGTCCTATCCGATTCGTCCTAGCGCGGATCGAGGAAGGGCGCGATGCCTGAGATCACACCCGTCGAACCTGATCCGGATAATGCCGGCGAAGGGAACAGGGCCCAGAGTCCCGCGCGACGCGCGGACTTCGCGAGAACCGCGGGGCCTCACGCAACGGAATCGATCCCGCATCATCCATCCGGTACGGATACAAGGAGTTCCCCATGCGTACGCAGGGAATCCGCGGCATACTCATGCCGCACGCCGTACTCGTACTCGCCGCGCTCGCGTTTTCCCTCCCGGCCTATGCGGGGGGAACCGCCGACGCCGCCGGCCCCGTCGATACGAACGAGGTCGTCGTCTGGACCTACGACTCGTTCACCTCGGAATGGGGACCGGGGCCCGCCATCGCCGAGGCGTTCAAGGCGGAGACGGGCTTGAACGTCCGGTTCGTCACCCATGGTGACGCGGGAGCCGTCCTCTCTAAGCTCCTCGCGGAAGGCTCCGCGGCCGATGCCGACGTAGCTCTCGGCCTCGACCAGAATCTGCTTCCGAAGGCGCTGGCGTCGGGGCTCTTCGCCCCCTATAAACCCGTGGGCGCGGAGAAACTGAGCGAAAGCCTCGTCCTGGACAAGGAGTTCCGCCTGACCCCGTACGACTACGGGTACTTCGCGGTGATCTACGATTCCGAGCGCCTCGCGAAGGCGCCCGCGAACCTTGAGGATCTGACGAAGAGCGAATTCGCGCGCAAGCTGATCCTGATGGATCCGCGGACCTCCACGCCGGGCCTCGGCTTCCTCGTTTGGACCAAGGCAGTCTATGGGGCGGGATGGAAGGATTATTGGAGGCGCCTCGCTCCCTCCATCCTCACGGTCGCCGACGGTTGGGATACGGGCTACGGCATGTTCACCTCCGGAGAAGCGCCACTCGTCCTGTCCTACACGACGAGCCCGGCCTACCACCTGGAGTACGAAAAGTCGCGGCGCTTCAAGGCCGCCATCTTCGCGGAAGGCCACGTGGCCCAGATAGAGGGCGCGGGCCTGCTCGCGGCCGCGCGGCGAAGCGAGAACGGCAAACGCTTCCTGGACTTCATGCTGACCGAGACCTTCCAGAAGATCATCCCCCTCACGAACTGGATGTACCCGGTGATTCCGATCGCGCTCCCCGCCTCGTACGACGCAGCGCCCAAGCCGGCTAAGACGCTCGCCGGCGCGCCGCCGTCCGAGGCGGAACTCGCCGAATGGGCCGCGATCCTGGCCGCTCGATAACGCCGATGGCCGGAAATCGGACCCGCCTCGCGGCCCTCGTCGGACTGCTTCCGATCCTCGTCGTCGCCGCCGTCTTCCTCCTGCCGTACGCGACCGCGGTGGGGGGCGGCGCGTGGGGGGAAGGGGGCCCCGTTCCGCGCGTTCTCCGCGCCCTCGCCGATCCCGCGCTCCGGAGGATCATCGGCTTCACCGCGGCGCAGGCCGGATGGAGCACCCTCGCGGCCCTCGCGCTCGGGCTGCCGGGGGCGTGGCTCATCGGCTCCGGCCGCTACCGGGGCGCGGCCCTCGTGCGCGCCGTTGCCTCCATCCCCTTCGCCATGCCGCCGGTCTTGGTGGTGCTCGGCTTCGTGCTGTTCTTCGGCAACGCCGGGTGGCTCAACCGGGCGTTCATGGCGCTGACCGGAGCGGAGGAGGGACCGCTCCGCGTGCTCTATCGGCCCGCGGCCATCGTCTTGGCGCACGCGTTCTATAACTTCCCCATCGTGCTCAGGCTGGCGGGCGACGGCATCGCGGCCGGCCGCGCCTCCTACGCGAGCGCCGCCGCGACGCTCGGTTCCTCGCCGAGGAAAACCTTCTTCACGGTCCTCCTTCCCGTCGCCGCCCCCTCCATCGCCGCCTCGGCCCTCCTCGTCTTCCTCTACTGCTTCACGAGCTTCGCCGTCGTCCTCGTCCTGGGCGGGGGGCCCGCCGCCACGACCCTTTCGGTGGAGATCTTCCGAGCCGCCCGCGTGGGCCTCGACTTTGAAACGGCGGGGGCCCTGGCCCTCGTCGAGACCGCGATCGCCGCGGCGGCCTACCTCCTGTACGCCCGGCTGGAACGAGCCGCGCGTTCTTTCGCAGGCACCGCGGAGAATCGCGGACGCCGCAACCTTCTTCCGCCGAAGGCTTCCGGCGACCTCGCGGCGATCGTCTACCTCGCCCTCGCGGCCTTCCTCATCCTCGGCCCCCTCGTCTCCGTCCCTCTGGAATCCTTCCTCTGGCGATCGTCCCGGACCGCGCACGCGGCTTTTTCTCTCCGGTGGTGGGCGGCCGTGCGGGACGCCGCCCTACCCGCCCTCGGCCGATCGCTTCTGCTCGCGGCCGCTTCCGCCACCTTGGCGGTGATCCTCGCGACCTCGGCCGCCGTGGCGGTCTGGCTTTCGCCCGCGCGTTCGCGCTTCGGCTCCCTCACCGCCGCGCTCTGCCTGGCCCCCCTCGCGTCCTCGGGCATCGTACTCGGCCTCGGCTGGATACGTCTCTACGGATCGGACCTCGCCAGAACCTTCTGGGCCGTCGCGGTGGTGCAAGCGACCGCGGCCCTCCCGTTCGCCTACCGTTCCGTCGCCGAGGGACTCGCCGCCCTCCCCCCGTCGATGGCGGACGCGGCGGCTTCCCTCGGCGCTCCGCCCGCGAAGACGGCCCTCCTCGTCGCGCTTCCGGCCTCCGCGCCCAGGATACGGTCGGCCTGGGCCTTCGCCGCCGCGATCAGCCTCGGAGAACTCAACACGGTCCTCATGCTCGGCCTCGAGGATTGGGAAACCTTGCCGCTGCTCGTCTATCGGGCCGCGGGCGCGTACCGGTTCGGCTCCGCGTGCGCCGCCGGCACCCTCTTGGCGCTCGCCTGCGCGGGAGCGTTCCTGCTATCCGAAGCGGGCGCGGTTAGGCCGAAAAGGAATACGTAATCCATGTCGATAGAAGCGCGTTCGCTCCGGAAAACCTACGGCGATTTCTCGGTCCAGGTGGACCTCAAGATCGAGGAAGGAGAGACGCTCGTCCTCGCCGGACCTTCCGGCTGCGGAAAAACGACGGCCCTCCACCTACTTGCCGGATTGGTCGCCCCCGACGGCGGTTCCATCCTGCTTGATGGCCGCGATCTCGCGGATGTCCCCGCGTGGAAACGCGGAATCGCGGTGGTTTTCCAGGACCTCTCCCTGTTCCCCCACCTTTCCGTCGGCGGCAACGTCGCCTTCGGCCCTTTCATCCGCGGAACGGGTCGCGCGGAGCGCGAACGCGTCGTGGAGGCGTGCCTTCGCGCGGCCCATCTCGAGGGGTACGCGAAGCGTCGCCTTTCGACGCTCTCGGGCGGGGAGCTCCAGCGAACCGCGATAGCGCGCGCCCTCGCCGCCGCCCCGCGGGCGCTGCTCATGGACGAACCGTTCTCAAGCCTGGACGCGCCGCTCCGGCGCGCGCTCCGCGCGGAATTCCGGGAACTCCGTTCCCAGAGTCCCTACCCCTGTCTCTTCGTCACCCACGACCGAGAAGAGGCCGCGACCCTCGGCGACCGGATCGCGATCATGAAAGATGGACGCATCGCGGAAATCGGAGGGGCGCGCGAGCTTTTCCTCGCCCCGCGGACGGCCTTCGCCGCGCGGTTCCTCGGAGCCGGCGCGGTGTTGGGAGCCCGGCCCATCGGGATGGACGGGAGGAGGATGACCGTACGGTGCGGCCTCGGCACCCTTTCCGTCGAGACTGCGGGTGGCCGCGGTCCGGAAAACGGCCCTGATCGGGAAATGAACCTCTTGATACCGCGGGACGCGTTGCGCATCGTGGCCGCGGACTCGTCGGAGGCCAAGTGCAGGGCGCGGATCCGCTCTTCCGTCTTCTCGGGCGACCATGAGATCATCGCCGCGGAGCTAGCCGACGGAACCGTGCTGAACGTGGAATCCTCGCCGCGGGAGGCCACGAGCGAAATCGGCCGCGGGATCGGGCTCGCGGTGAACGAGCGCCTGCTCCGATTTCTGGAGGACGATTAGCGCAGGAACAGGGAGAGCGCCGCTTGGGAAAGCCCGATGACGGCGCCGAGTATCGCGCCGAACACGTTGATCCAGCGCAGCTGGTTCGCGAGTATGTCGAGCACGATGGACTCGACCGATTCCATATCGAGCGAGTCGATGCGATCGGCCACCAGGGTCCGGACGTCGAGGGTCGAAAGGGCCGCCGAGATCCGTTCGTCGATGAGCGCGAGTACCCGGTCGGCGACGAATCGATCGAATTTGTCCTTCCCCTCCGCGTCGATCCCGAGGAGTTCCGAGAGGGAATTCTCGCCGCGTTCCGCGAGGAAGGCGTCCACGGCCGCCGCCGCGGCGACGCCCGGGGCCTTGGCCGCGAGTCCTTTCACCGCGGAAGCGAGGGAACGGATGACGGTATCGACGTCCACGCCGACGCGCTTTTCCGCGACGTCCCGCAGGGGTTCGTCGACGAGGTCCTCCAAGAATCCGGCGAGCAGGCCCGTCAGGGCGGCCCCGGTACCTTCCGCGGCGAGCAGGCCGCCCAGAGCGCGGGAGAGGGCGGCCGCGAGGTCCTGCGGCTGCAGCGCGAGGGTCGCCGCGGCGTCGGCAAGGTTGTAGGCGAGGAAGCGTTCCGCGCCGTCCTTGACGGCCGTGACGAACCGCGCGCGCCCCTTCTCGCCTCGGGCCGCGGAGGCCAGGTGAGCGATGAGGTCGTCGACGATCTCGGGCATCTGTTCCTGCAGGGTCCGATCGTATTGGGCCGCCGAGAGGAAAAACCGTTGGAAAACGTTGAGCCGCTGGATGGCGTCGCGGAGGAAGACCCGGCCATGGCTCTCGAGCTCCGCGCGGATCTCCCGGCGGCCGAGGAAGCGCAGGCCTGCCTCGATGAGTTCGGGATAGGCCGCTTCCGCGGCCCGCACGATCCCTTGGACGGTACCCGAGCCCAAGATGGAACCGAGGTTCGAGCCGTCCCGGACGAGGGAATCGATGAAGCGGGCGAGGCCCTCCTCGAGCCGCGCGCCGGTCCGCGTATCCGCGACCGCGGACGCGAGGAACGCGGAAAACCGTCCGCCGAGGAATCGCACGAGGGCGGCCCGGTCGCTTCCCGCGAGGGTCGCGATGCTCTGGCGGCCGAGGGCGTTCACCGCGGCGGCAACCGCGCGATCGACGATATCGGAAAAGGCCGGCGACGCGATGAAGCGTTCGGCGAGGTTGCCGATGAGGCGGCCGAGGTCCGAGGCGCCGAGGCGGTCGGCCGCCCCGCCGCTTTCGAAGGGGGGAACTTCCAGGGCGAGTTTCCCGATCGGCTGCGAAAGCAAGCGGGAAGAGTAATCCGCCACCGCGCGCTCAATCGAAAGCCGGAAATCGTCGCGCCGGATCCGTTCCCGGATGATTTCCTCGGTGATGAGCTCGCGGGCGACCATTCGGCCGATGTTATCGGCGAGCTGATGGCGTTGGCGGGGTAGGATGCCCGGCGTGAACGGCACGCGCACGCCGAAGACGCGTTTCTCCGTAAGCGGCCGAAAGAGCATCTTTATGGCGATATCGTTGGTGACGTAACCGATGACGGCACCCACGACGGGCGGCGAGATCCACGCGAGGAGTTCTTTCACTTGTTCAGCCCTTGGGCTGCGGTTCGGGCCTTCGCCTCGTTGTCGTACAGGCGCATGTCGCTCGCGGGAATCCAGCCCCGTTCGGCGCCTCCGTTGAGGAGCCAATCCTGACCGGCTCCGTCGCCGCGAACCGTACGCCGCTCTTCTATGGGGATCACCGTGCCGCGGCGGTAATAACCGAGCGAGACGCCGTCCTGCGAGGGCGTGTCGCGCACCTGCACGTAGGAAGAGACGATGACCGCGTACCCGATGGACCGCGACAAGGGCGGCGTGGCGGGAGGGCTCACCACGCGCTCCATGCGGGAGGCGGAGCAGGAAGAAAGGACCAGCGCGGTGCTGACCGCGAGGATGCGGAGTACGCCGGAATGGTGCGGTGAGTTCTTGGGATGCATCGCTGGATTTTCCTCTTGCCGAACGGACCTTCTTGGTACAGATTGGAACCGTGGCGATGAAGAATATAGCGACTTTTACGGGTTTCGTCATCCCGATGCTGTTCGCGGCCGCGGTCGTCGCCGCGGGAGACGGCATCCGGCCCTTCTTGACGTTCGGGAGCGACGTGCTCGCGGCCAAGGCCGCCGACGTGGAGGCGCAACCGCAGCTCAGGGCTGCCGGCGAGATCGGCGCGGCCTTCCCGTTCCCCGGGCAGCTGCGCCCTTCGCTGGCCCTGGGCGGTTTCTACGTCGAATCGTCCATCCCGGCGAATTCGATCCTGTATCGCTCCTACTACGGCGCCCACCTTTCGGCGACCCTCGATATCCGGGGAGACGGCGGGACCGCTCCCTTCTTCTCCTTCGGCGGTTCGTGCGCCCTCGCCCGATACCGATGGACCGACCTCTATTTCCTCGCCTATGCCGTCCAGGTCGCGCCCGGCCTCTCCATCGAACGGGAGCGGTTGGAACTCCGGCTGTCCGCGCCGCTGCGCGCCGAATTCCGGGGCGACGGGCGGTCCCTGTCCGCGGGCCTGGCCTTGACGATCGCGAAGCCGCCCCGGCAGTGGAAGGCGGCCTCCCGATGAGGCGGCTCCGCCGCGTCGCAGCGCTCGCAACCCTCGCGGCGGCCCTCGCGGCGGCCCTCGCGGCGGCCCTCGCGACGGCCCTCGCGACGGCCCTCGCCTCCTGCGCCTACTACCGCGCCGATACCGAGAACCGCATCCTCGCGGTCGGGATCGATGCCTACGCGTACATCAACGAACTCAGCGCCTGCGTTTCCGACGCGCGGGACATCGCCGCGGCCGTCTCGGCGGACACGCGTGTCAGGATCTTGGGGGATGCGGACTCGGAGACCGTAACCAAGGACAGGGTCCTCTCGGCGATCGCCGCGGCGGCGGCGGAGGCTCCCTCCGGCGGCTACGGCGTCTTCATGTTCCACTATAGCGGCCACGGAGACCCAGCCCTGGGGGGCATCCTCATCATGGGAGACGCGACCGCGGCATTCGCCGCGGACACCGTCATCACGGTGGATGAACTCCTCGCGGAGGTGAGCGCGGTGCCGGCGAAGGTCCGCGTCGTGATCCTGGACAGCTGCTATTCGGGGCTTTTCGTGGATTCCGGATCTTCGGTCTCAACGCTTCCCGGAGACGGCGGCAAAAATTTCGTCGACCTCGTCGCCGAGGCCGCCGACCGCTACGACGAGGCGGCGGACGGGGACCTCATCGTCATGAGCGCGGCGGGCGGCGCCGAACTGTCCCAAGAATTCGCGACGCAGGACCTCGCCCACGGATACTTCACCATGGGGCTCTTGGAAAGCGCGAAATACGGCGACGCGAACCGTGACGGGCTCGTGACCCTGACCGAGGCCTTCGACTACGCCTCCCGGTACGTCGAGGCAACGGTCAACGAGTGGTATCCGTCCTACGCCTATTATCCGCGGCTTTCCGGGAGCGCGCTCGACGTAGTCCTGTTCGCCGCGAAGTGAACCGAACGACTAGTCGGGCAGTCCGACCGTGCGCGCGGCGAGGAGTTCCAGCAGGGAGCGCTCCGCGCTCGTGATCGGCATGCGGAGGAATTCGTCCAGGCTCAGGTAAGCGAAGCGGTCGTGGTCGGTGGATCCGCGGGGCTCTTCGCGCAATACCGCGGGACAGGCGTGGAGAGTGAGGAACCGACCGGAGACGACGGCCGTGACCGCGGCCACGGGGGCGGCGACGGAGGCCACCACGCCGAGTTCCTCGCGGAGCTCGCGGGCCACGCACTCGGCGGGCGACTCGCCCTCCTCCACCTTGCCGCCGGGGAATTCCCAGGCGCCCGCGTCGCGGACGTGCGCGGCCCGCCTGCAGGCCAGGAAACGGCCTTCGCCGCCGTCGATGAGCGCGCAGGCCACTTCCACGCTCGCCGTGGTCGGGATCGAGTCAGCCATGATCAAGGAAGACGAAAGCGTTCGCCGAGCTGGGACAGCAGTTTGCGGTCGGAATCCGCGAAGTCGAGGGCGGCGATCTCATCGAAGCGGACCCAGCGCCATTCGGTATGCTCGGTGAGTACGAAGGCCTCGGAATTCAGGAAAACCTGGAAGGCACCCAGTTCGAAGGAACGGCCGCCGTGCTCGAAACGCGCGTTCGCGACCGCGGCGCCCACCCGGACCCCCACGGAGAATTCTTCGGCGAATTCGCGCTGCAGCGCTTCTTGGTCGGTCTCGCCGATTTCGACCTTCCCGCCGGGGAATTCCCATTTCTCGCTCATGGCTCCACCGGGCAGCCGACGCGCGACGAGGAATTTCCCGTCCTTGACGACGATGCCCGCGACCGATCGCCCCAGCGCTTCGTCCCGGGGCCTCACCGCGAACTCCTGCGTCACAGGAAGAGGACCGTGGGGAAGAGGAAGTGGGTCACCGCGGCGACCATCGCGCCGTAACCGATCCACTTCCGGTTCTTCACGAAGACGAGTTCGAGCCGTTCCGAAACGTCCGAGGCCAAGGCTGACCTCGCCCGGTAGAATTCGAAGACGAGCGCGAAACCGGCCGCGAGCCCGGCGATGGAGGGATAGAGGTCCCCGACCACCGGGATGTCGCCGCGAACGGCGGAAAGGAGCTTGAAGAAGCCCGTGGCGATGGTCATGACGCCGAGCACGAGGCGGAAGGTTTCGTCGGAGAGTATCGACTTGATGCCGTCCAAAGAGGAGGGCCGCGCGTCCTGATCCAGCGCCAGAGCGTATCCGGCGATCGCGTTGAAGAGGATCGAGAGGAAATAGAACTGGATCATCGTTGACCTCTCCTGCCGTTTGGACCGAATGACGACGGATAATGGGAAAGATAACGGAAAGGGAGCACCGGGTCAACTCCGTCGGGGATGGCCGAAGGACTCACTCGGCCTTCGTCTTGAGGACCGCGCCGCCGCCCCCGCCCGTCACGGTGACTAGCACCTGCTCGTGTTCGCCGTCGATCGAAAGCCGGAATTCCTCGGTTTTCTCGGCCCCCAGCGTGATGGTTCTGGTCGCGAGAACCACGCCGGCGACCGGGTCCGCGATCGTGAGCTCCGCCGGCCCCCGGTAGGCCTCCTCGCCGATGCTGCTCTTCTTGAGCGCCAGGTAGGTGCCGCCCTGGTAGCGGAAAGCGCTCAGCGCCAGGCGGTTACCCGCGAGCGTCGCGGTGTGGGGCGGCGGCACGAGCAGCCTCGTGACGACCACCGTGGAGGACAAGATGAAAATCGCGAGCAGGAGGAAGGCCGAGGACCGATTGGGGACGAGGGTCTGAAAGAGCGAAGGCCGCCGTCGATGGGCGGGATCGTTCAGCCGACGGACCGCATCGGAGGCTCCTTTCAACCGCCGTTCCCGCGAGTAGTGGAAGACGAGCCCGTCATCGCGGCTCCCGTTCTCATCCATGGGCGTCTCCCGTGAGCCACGCGTCGGCCGCGAGCCGGCCCGCGAGCCGCGCGATATCCGCCGCGTCGCAGAATCCGGTTTCCCTGGCCGCCCGCCTGCCGGTCTCCGCGAGCAGGGCCGACGCCGCGACCGCCGCGGGGAAGGGGTCGAAGGGTTGCCGCCGAGCGATCGCGGCGCGGAAGGCCCGAGCGGCTACGGCCGCGGTGAGGCCGGCCAGCACGTCGCCCGAACCGCCCATCGCGAGGGCGGGCGCCATGCCGTCGATCACCGCGAGCCGGCCGTCGCCCGCGGCTATCCGCGTCACGTGGCCCTTGAGGACCACCACGGCGTTCGCGGCCTCCGCGGCGGCTTTGACGGCCGCGTCCGGGTCGGCAAGGACGTCCTCTTTGGAGAGTCCCCTATATTCGGCGAATTCGCCCGGGTGCGGCGTGAGGATCGCGTTGCCGGAAAACCGGTAGTCCCGGGCGAGCGGCACCGCGTCGGCGTCCAGGACGAGGGAGAGGGAAGATCGCTCGGCGGCCGCGAGGGATGCGAGCGCGGCGGCGCGGTCGACGCCCCGCCCCCACCCCGGCCC
>JAEXTK010000107.1 GCA_023406985.1 Spirochaetota bacterium
GAGTTTAGCGCAGGAAGCCGTGTGTCCTGAGTTGCCGGGCGGCCTCGTCCCCCGCGGTATCCGGGAAGCCGGTCATCCAGTCTTTGAAGAACCATTCCAGGTAGTGGGAGTACCCCTTGGAAACCCAGGCGGTCGTCATCCCGAGGGCGGCGCCCGGATCGTCGTAGGCCGCGATCATCGCGTCCAGCTCGGCGTCGGTCTGGGCCGCGTACCGGCCGCGGTGGACGACGCCCGGACCCGCGAGCCGGCCCCTCCGCTTGTCGGGTCGGGAGGCGGCGTAGCCGAGCACGAGGGTGATGAGGGGAAAGCAGCCCTTCTCGGGGAGTCCGAGGAGGGCGAAAGCCCGATCCGCGCCCGTCCTGCCGATGCCGTTCGTGAAGAGCGAGTCGATGCCGAGGGCGCGCGCGGCGATGCAGGCGTTCTGGGCCGCGAGCAGGGCGTCCGCGCTCCAGGTGACGAAGGCGTTCATGTCGGCTTCCGCCCCGCCGGAGGCGCCGGCTCCGGAAGCTCCGCCGGAAGCGGGACCGCCCGGGCCGAGCCGCTCCGCGGCGCGGGCGAGCCGATTGCCGTCGGCGCAGAAGACGAGGGCGCGCGAGCCCGCGTACCCGGTGAGCGTCTTCATGGTCGCGCGGTCTTCCACGACGATGATGGAATAGCTCTGCTGGCCCGAGGCCGTGGCGGCCCGGACGGCGGCGCCGAGTACGGCCTCCAGGTCCGCCTCCGCGATTTCGCGGTCGGTGAAGTCGCCGTGGCAAGTCCACAGGCTCCGGATGGTTTCAAGCGTTTCGTTTTTGGCGGCGTCCATGGCGCGTCTCCTTTTGATTCGAATTCTAACTATATGCGCCGAAGAGGCTCATTCGGGAGGGAGCGCCTCCAGGTGGCGGGCCAATCGGGAGAGCAGGGCATCGAACTGGGCCTTCTCCTCGGCGCTGAAGCACGCGAACGGATCGAAGCGCCGCTCCGGCCGCCGGGGATCGTCGCGCAGCTCGGCGAGTTTTTCCGAACCGCGGTCGGTCAGGGCGATCCGGACCCGCTTGCCGTCCTGGCTGTCCCGTCCGCGGCGCACCCAGCCTGCCTTCTCCAGGTTGCGGATGACCACGGTGGCCGTGGGGCGGTCGCAGAACAGGAGGTCGGCGATGTCGGCCGGGTAGAGGTAGTCCGCCCCCTCGAGCTGCCGCAGGAGATAGTACTGCTTGAGGCTGACGTCGTGCCGGGCGTAGCCGCGGGAAAGCCAGCGCCGCCAGACGAGGAAGCAGTTCCCGAGTTTTCCCATGAGCGCCGGCGAGGTCATAGTTAGTATTCTAACTATAGAGCCCCGCTCCCGTCAAGCGGGGGCGGGGCGACGGCGCGATCAGGAGAGGACGGGGTAGATCTTCGGCTCGGACCTGAAGACGCCGGGCCGCTTACGGCGCATCTCCGCGATGGCGCGGTCCACGCTCGACCGGGTACAGGGCATGGTCTCCACGCAGAAGACGGCGACGTCCTTGCCGTGGAGGTTGTGGCCTACCGTATCGATGTTGATGCCCTGATCCCCGATGGCCGTGGTGACGAGGCCGGTGATGCCGGGCACGTCCTCCGTATCGAAGATGAGGGTATAGGGGAAGGGGATGTCGTCCAGGTTGCGGAGCTCGCCGTGGCCGTTCGGCGAGGACGCGGCGGCGTTCCCCTCGTTGCGCGCGATGAAGACGATGTCGGCGACGACGGCGCTGCCGGTCTCCAGGGAGCCGGCGCCCTTGCCGACCAGGATGTGCTCGCCGGAATAGCGGTTCATGAAACGGATGGCGTTCGTCGCGCCGTTGACCCGGGAAAGGACGTTGGTCTGCTTCACCATCATGGGAGACACCTGGGCGTGGACGACCCCGTTCACGAGCTGGGCCTGGCAGATGAGCTTGATCGCGGAGTCCAATTCCTTGGCGGCCCGGATATCGCCCTTGGTCACGTCCTGGATGCCGCGGATGGTGAGTTTCCCGTATTCCACCCTGCGGCCGAACGCGAGGCGGATGAGGAGGGCGAGCTTGTGGCCCGCGTCCCCGCCGCCGATGTCGAGGGTCGGGTCGGCCTCCGCGTAGCCGGCTTCTTGAGCGAGGGCGAGCGCCTCCTGGAAGGAGAGGTCCTCCGCCTGCATCTTGGACAGGACGTAGTTGCTCGTCCCGTTCATGATGCCGGAGAGGGAGGCTACTTCGTCCCCGGCGAAGGAATCCTTCACCACCCGGATGACGGGGATGGCGCCGCAGACGGCGGCCTCGAACCCGAGCTCCACGCCCTTCTCCCGGGCCGCGGTGAACAGGACTTCGCCCTGTTCGGCCAGGAGGGCCTTGTTCGCGGTCACCAGGTGCTTGCCGCTCCGGATGGCGCGCTCGCAGACGCCGAGCACGAAGGGCGAGGTTCCGCCGATGGTTTCCACCACCAGGTCGATGTCCGGATCGGCGAAGACGGCGTCGATCCGGGCCGACGCCTCGGCGCTCGTGAGGTCGGCCCCGCCGCCCGCGAAGAGGCCCAGCGGCAGGTCGTGCCGGGACGCCGAGCGGGAGGGGAAGAGGTCCACGATGCGCGTGAGCTCGATGCGGCGTCCGGACCGGTGTGCCAGGGCCTCGGCCTGGTCCAGCATGATACGCGCGACGCCGCTTCCGACGGTGCCGCACCCGAGCAGGGCGACTTTGAACGCTTTCCCCGTGGTTTTCATGGTTCGAATCTAGCCGAGCGGGCGTGCGCGCGACAAGCGCCGGCCGGCCGAAAGGCGCGACGAGCGTTTCATCGATCGCGCTCTTGAGTAGTTTTTCGCGCGAGGGTATTGTGTGAAGTGCGGCGTCGCCGAGGAAGGGTCGGGATCACTGAGTGCCCGTACTACGTCCGAATCAAACACCAGCTCCTCCGAATCGGGGAGAGGCGCAAGTCACGGAGCACTCTCTATGAGCAGCACTCTTTTCTGGGCCATCTTTTTGGGAACGTACGGGGTCGTGTTCGCCCTGGACATGTTCGTCATTTCCCGTCGCCACGGGGAAATCACCACGGCGACCGCGCTGCGGTGGACGGGCCTCTGGGTGCTGGTGGCGTTGGCGTACGGCGTCGCCATCTATCTTTGGTATCCGCAGAACGCCGCCGGCGCGGACCGGACCGCCACGGTCCTTTCCCTGAAGTACCTTTCGGGCTACCTCACCGAGTACAGCCTGTCCATCGACAACCTCTTCGTCTTCATCATGATCTTCTCCATGATGGCGGTGCATAAGGATGCGCAGCCGCGCCTCCTCAAGCTCGGCATCCTCCTGTCGGTGGTGCTGCGCGTGCTGTTCATCCTGGTCGGCATGGGCCTCGTGACGGCCTTCCACTGGCTCCTGTACGTCTTCGGCGCCGTCCTGCTCTGGACGGCGTTCAAGATGGCCTTTTCCGGGGAAGAAGAACGCATCGATCCCGAATCGAACATGCTGTTCCGCGCGGCGAACAAGTTGTTCTCCATCGACCCGGATCCCTATCCGACGACCTTCTTCACCAAGCAGGAAGGCAAGACGCACCTGACGCGGCTTTTCCTCGTTTTCTTGGTGATCGGTTCCACGGACGTCCTGTTCGCCCTCGACTCCATTCCCGCGATCATCGGCGTCGTGAAGGAGGGCGGCCGGAGCGTCCTGACGTCCTCCCAGGAAGACTTCATCGCCGTCACGTCCAACGTGTTCGCGGTGATGGGCCTCTCGTCCCTCTTCTTCGCCCTGCAGGGCTTGCTCGGCAAATTCCGGTTCCTGCAGCACGGCGTCAGCATCATCCTGGCCTTCATCGCCTGTAAGATGATCCTCTCCGCCCTGCCTTCCGTGTCCAAGTTCTTCGAGGGACACACCTGGGTCTCGCTCGCGGTGATCGCGCTCTCCATCGGCCTGTCCATCATCCTCTCCATGATCATTCCCGAGGGGAACGATCGGACCGACCGGGAAGAGGCCTGAGCGCCGGAACAGGAACGTCGGGGGGCCCGCCGCGCGCGGGCCCGGGGGCGTCCGACCGCTACACGAAGTGGCGCGCTTCCTTGTCCTCTTGGAAGCCGGTGAGCCGCCCGACGGCGTAGGTGCCGAGCGAGGCGATGAGGACGTCCAGGAAGGTCCCGATGGCGACGAGGTAGAAGGCCACCGGTTTCAGGATCAGGTAGCCCGCCTCGAAGCCGCGCCCGTACACGCCGCAGAGCACCGCCAAGGCCACGTAGGCGCCGTCGCCGGGATGGCGGGCGAGCAGCGTCGACACGCCCACCGCGGTGACCGCGATGCCGATGAGGTCGCCGAGGGTGACGCCGAGGCTCGAGTACGACTTTATGATGACGATGAGGGAGACCACCGCGACCATGGCGCTGCCGGCTTTGCCGAAGGCGCCGAAGAGGGCCAGCGAGACCGCGTTCGCGCGGCGCTGGACCCCGTGGTTCTCCTTCGCGTGGCGCAGAAGCACGGGCAGGGAGAAATTCATGTCCCCGGAGAAGAGGCCCGCGATCGCGCTGCCCGCGGCGCCGTAGAGTACCTTCCACGGGTTGGTCTTCGGGCCGAGCAGATAGAGGAACAACGGCAGGATGCCCAAACCGAGGACGACCGAAGAGACGCCGAGGAGCACGAGGAGGTCGCGGAAAACCTCGGCCTTGAGCGCCCCGTGGAGGCGCACCGCCCAATACGCGCCGAGGGCGATCATCACCACGCCGAGGATCTCGGAAAAGAAGGCCGCGACGTAATAGAAGATCCGCGAGAAGGAATCGACGAGGGACGTGACGACCTTGGAGTAGGTCCGGTCGTAGGAAAGTCCCGCCCCGAGGAAGAAGGCGAGTACGCAGATCGGAAGGATGAAGGAACCGTCGGAGGCGAACGCCGAGAAGGCGTTGGAGGGGAACAGGTCGAGGATGCCTTGGCCGACATCCAGACCGACTCCTTCCTTCTGCCCCTCGATGAGGATCGGGATCCGCGCCGGCGGGAACAGCACGGCGACGATGAGACCGACGACCGCGAAGAACAGCGCGGACGAAAAAACGATCGCCAAGGTCTTGAGGACCACGTCCCACATGCGGTTGTCTTGGCGAAGTTCATAGACGGCGACCGCCAGCGAGAAGAACAGCGTCGGCACCAGCGCGTAGCGCCCGATCTGGATGGCCGCCTTTTCAACCCAGGCGAGCGCGGCCAGGACCGATTGGTTGTCGTGCGGCAGGAGGAAGCCGAGCGCGACGCCGAGCAGCGAACCGAGAAGCAGTTTCAGCCAAACCTTCATGAATTCCGAGGATACTTGATGGGTGCCCATGCGTCAACGACCGGCCTTCGCCCCCACGCCGCCGCCGGAACGGGCCCGTCCGCGCGGAATCGGCCGCGCATTTGAATCGGAGCGGCGGTCGGATTATGATTCCATGGGCACCGTATGACACCTTGGGGGACTGATGCGGGCGGTATTCTTTCTCAACAGCATGTCCTGCTGCCTCTCTCTCGGACTCGGCCTCTATGCGCTATTCCGTCGGCCGCGTCCTTCCCGCCCCTGGCGAAGCGCCCTTGAGACCGCTTTCGCGGCTCTCTGCTTCGTCATCGCCGCGGGAAGTTTCGGCGGCGCCTTTTTCGCGAGCGCCGCCAGCGCGGCCGAAGCCGAACGATGGTTCCACGCGTTCGCCTTCGCCTGGTATCTCTCGCCGCCGCTCTTCCTCCTGTTCTCCCTGCTCCTCTCCGGAATCCGCCTCCCCGTTCGCCTCGCCGCGCTGATCTTCCTTCCCGGCAGCCTCGTGCTCGTCGCGCACGTCCTGAACCCCAACGCGGTGCTCGCCTCCGTGGCCCGCGTGCCCCTCGGGTGGCATGCGGTCTACGCGGAGGAGCGCTCCTGGCATTGGTTCAACGTCTTCAACTACAGCGCCTGCGCGCTCGCGGCCATGGGCGTGCTCGTGCGGGCCACCCGCGCGTCCGAGGAACGGCGCGTCAGGGTCCGCGCGGGCATCGTCCTGTTCTCCATCATCCCCGCGTTCTTCGGGACCTTCGTGACCGGATTCCTCATCCGTTACTTCGGCGTGGAGACGCTGCCCCCGATGATGCCGCTCTTCCTCTCCATCCTCATCGTGGGGCTCGCCGTCGCGCTCTTCCGCTACGACTTGTTGGAATTGACCGCCACCGCGGCGGCCGACCGTATCCTCGCGAGCGTCAGGGACGCGGTGGCCTTGGTGAGCGCGGACGGCACGGTGATCGAGTCCAACCTCTCGAGCCTCGCGCGCGGCTACCGGGGCAAGGACGAGATCCGCGGCGCCGACGTCGGCACCCTCCTCCCGGCCTCGACCGGAGCCGCCTGGCTGGCCGAGCGCGCCGCGGCGAACGCCAAATCCTTCGAGTCCGATTTCGCGTTCGCGCCGGGCCGGATTTCTCCGGCTTCGGTGACCGTCCGCGCGGTGAACGGGCCGGACGGGGGGCCGCTCGGCTACATCGTCTCGGCGCACGACCTCACCGCCGAAAAGGGTCTGGCCGAGGAACTGGGGCGCCGGATCGCCGCGACGACGGCCCTGCGCTCCATGGAGGAACGATTCGCGCGCGCGTTCCGGGCGAGCCCCGCCGGCATGCTCATCGTGGAGGGCGATACCCGCGTAGTGCTGGACGCGAACGAGGCGGCCGCCCGCGTCTTCGGCAAGGAAACGGCGGGCATCGTCGGCCGGTGTACGGACGATCTCGGTTTCTTCGTGGCTCCCGAGGACCTGAATCCGTTGCTGGAGCGTCTGGACCGCGGCGAGGCGACCGGGGTTCGGGAATTCACCGTGGTGCGCGTCGACGGGGAGCGCGTCCGGTGCCTCGTCGCCGCATCCCCCCTGGAGTTCGGCGGCAAACAGGCGGTCGTGTTCAGCCTCGTCGACGTGACCGAATTGAACCGGCTGCGGGACGCGGTGGCGCGGACCCAGAAGCTGGATTCCATCGGCATGCTCGCCGGCGGGCTGGCGCACGATTTCAACAATATATTGACCGCCGTCATGGGCAACCTCGGCCTCGCCCGGCTCAGCATCGACGTCCGGAGCGAGGTCCTGGAGGCGATCGACCGGTCGGAGGCCGCGTGCTGGCGCGCCCGCGACCTCGCCGGCCAGCTCCTCACGTTCTCCAAAGGCGGCGACCCTTCGCCCGAACCCGCGGACGTGCTCCTGCTCCTCCGGGAGGCCGTGCGGATGGCGACCGCGGGGTCCTCGGTCGCGGCGGTCTTCTCCAACGATAGCAACCTGCCCCTCGCCTTCGTGGATCCGGGGCAGATCATGCAGGCCTTCAACAACATAGCCCTCAACGCGGTCCAGGCGATGAGCGAAGGCGGCACGCTGTTCCTGCGTACGCGGCTCGTCGTGGCGGAGGAAAGCGCCGATCTGCCGGACGAGGACCCCTCGCTGGAACTGGCGCCGGGGCGGTACGTGGCGATCGACTTTCGCGACGAGGGGCCGGGTATCCCGAACGAACTTTTGGAGCGCATCTTCGATCCGTACGTCACGACCAAGCGGAAGGGATCGGGGCTCGGCCTCGCGATCTGCTATTCCATCCTCAAGCGCCACCACGGCGCCGTGACGGCCGCCTCGGAGCCGGGGCGGGGGGCGCGCTTCACCGTGTACCTGCCGGCCGCGGAGAGCGTCGGCGAAGGGGGCCGGCCCGGCCGCGATGCGAACGCGGGCCGCGGGAGGCCGACGCCGACCTTCGGCCGGGGATCGATCCTCCTCATGGACGACGACCTGGCGATCCGGAGCACCTCCGAGCGCCTGCTCGTGAAGCTCGGCTACGAGCCGACGATGTGCGTCAGCGGAGACACGGCCGTGGAGACCTTCGCCGCGGCCCGCGCCGGCGGGCATCCGTTCAGCGCGGTGATCCTCGATCTCACGGTGCCCGCGGGCATGGGAGGGATCGAAGCCGCGCGCCTGATCCGGGAGATGGATTCCGCGGTGCCGATCTTCGTGTCCTCCGGCTATGCCGAGGCCCCGGTGCTCTCCGACTACGCCGCCTACGGATTCGACGGGGTCATACCGAAGCCCTACGGCATCGAGGAGCTCGGCCGCAAGCTCGCGGGCGCCTAGCCGGACGCGGCCGTCACTCCTCGTGCACCGATCGCGCGATCGGCATGCGCCGGCCCATGCCGAAGGCCCGCTTGGAGACCTTCACGACGGGCGGCGCCTGGCGCCGCTTGTATTCGGCGCGGGCCACGGCGCGGATGATCCGGGTGGCCAAGGCCGCGTCCCAACCGCGCTCCACGATCTCGGCGCTGGAGAGGTTCCCGATGAGGTAGAGCTCCAGGACCGCGTCCAGGTCCTCGTACGGGGGCAGGCTGTCCTGATCGGTCTGGTTCGGCCGCAGCTCCGCCGACGGCGGCTTGGTGAGCGTCGCTTCGGGTATGATGTTCCCGCCGCCGGTAGCCGCGCTCCGCGCGTTGATGCGGCGGCAGAGGGCGAAGACCTCCGTCTTGAAGAGGTCCCCGATGGGGGCGAGGGCGCCGCACATGTCGCCGTAGAGCGTGCAATACCCCATGGCGAGTTCGCTCTTGTTGCCCGTGGTGAGGAGCATGGAATCGAACTTGTTGGAGTAGGCCATGAGCAGGGTCCCGCGGATGCGGGCCTGCAGGTTCTCTTCGGCCAGGTCGAAGGGCCGCCCCTCGAAGACGGACTCGAGGGTGGCGAGGTAGGCCGTGAAGGCGTCTTCGATAGGGAGGATCTCGAAGCGCGCGCCGAGGGTCGCCGCCAGTTCCCGCGCGTCGTCTTTGGAACCCGGGGACGAGAAGCGCGAGGGGAGGCCGAAGCAGACGAGGTTTTCGCTTCCGATCGCCTTGGCCGCGAGGTAGGCGACGAGGGCCGAATCGATGCCTCCCGAGAGGCCGAGGTGCGCCCGCTTGAAGCCGCACTTGCGCATGTAGCCGCGGATGCCCGCCACGAGGGCTTCCTCGATCGTATCGAGCTCGTTCGCGGCGTCCGGCGACGCGGCGTTCGGGGAGGCGGCTCCCGCGCTCCCCACCGCCGGCCGGGCTCCCGCGCCGACGCCATCCGCGCCGGGAACGGCGAGCCTGGCGGGCACGGCCTCTGGGGCCGCGGAATCCCAGACGACGAGGTCCTCGGCGAAGGCGGCGGCGCTGCCCCGCAGCGCGACGTCTCCGGATGCCTCCGCCGGCCCGGCCGCGGGCGAGACGACGAAGGACCGGCCGTCGAATACGAGGGAGTCGTTGGCCCCGACGGCGTTGACGTAGACCACCGGCAGGCCGCCCCGCCGGGCGACCCGTTCGGCGAGGGTCCTGCGGATCGCGAGCTTGTGGGCATGGTAGGGGGAGGCCGAGGGCACGATCATGAGGGTGGCGCCGCGGTCCAGGAGTTCGCGCACGGGGTCCACGGCGTAGCGGGCGCCCGGCGTCGGCTCGGTCTCCCACCAGAGGTCCTCGCAGACGGCGACGCCGATGCGCTCGCCCTTCCAGCGGAATATCCGGCGCTCCGCGGCCGGCTCGAAATAACGCGCCTCGTCGAAGACGTCGTAGGTCGGCAACAGGGTCTTTTCCTGTTCGAAGGCGACTCGGCCGTCCAAGAGGATGCCGTAGGCGTTGACGAGCGGTTTCCCGCTCGCGAGCGGATTCCGGCCGACGTAGCCGACGCCCACGGCGACCTCCGGGGGAAGCCGCTTCTGCAGGGACCGGAGCGCGCGGATTGAGCCCTCCGCGAAGGAATCCTGATCCAGGAGGTCCATCGGCGGGTACCCGCAGAGCGCGAGTTCGGGGAACGCGATGAAATCGGCCGAAAGCGAGGCTGCCGCGCGCTCGGCGTAGGCGACGATCTTGTCGGCGTTGCCGACGAAATCTCCGACGACGGAATCGATTTGTGCTATGGCGATACGCATTGCGGAAAAAGCCTATCACCTCTCCACCCTTTGCGGAAGCGGTGGAGGACGTATACACTGTCCTCATGACCAGAGGCATACTGATCGCGGGGAACGAGTCCCCCGCGGCCGCGGCGATCGCGGCGGAAGCGAGGAAGCGGGTCCAGTTCGCGGCGACGGCCTTCATCCCCAACCGGTTCGGCGGCGCGGCCGCGTACGACGCCCGGAGGGCGGAGGCCCGCGCGGCAGCCGCTCCGAGAGCGGATGCGGAGGCGGCCGCGGAGGCGGCCGGCGGAAAGCCGGAGGCGGCCGGCGGCGACCTGGCCTGGAACCCGGCGGGACCGATCTCCTCCCGCGCCCTCGTGGTGGCGGCCGAAAACCGGCTCGGCAAGATCGACGAGGCCGTCCTCGTCTGCACGCCGCCCGTCCTGCGCCGCCGGGCCGACGAACTGGCGCCGGCCGAGATCGACGCGATCGTGGACGACCTCGTGAAGGGGTGGTTCTTCCTGGTCCGCGAGCTCGCCCTCTCCTTCCGCGCGAGGAAGGCGGGCACCCTCGCCCTGGTCCTCTCCGAGGCGGAGAACGGCAACCGGAAGGAGGACGGCGTCGACCTCGTGGGCGCTTCCATTGCCGCGTCCTTCCGCTCGTTCGCCCAAGGCCTCTTGGCGGCTTCCTTCGCCGAGCCCTACCGCGTCCTGGCCTTCTCCTCGGCGGAGGCCGGGGAAGACGCGGCCTTCGCGGCCTTCGTCTTCAAGGTTTTGGACGAGGGCGCCAAGAAGGACGCGGGTAAGTGGCACAAGTACGGCCGCGGAGGCCTCTTCGGCCTCCGCTGAGGCGTCCCGCCCGGCAGCCGGCAGGCCGATCAGCCTCGCGCGGCCGCCGAGGCGCCGCGCCGGCTAGCCGCGCGGATCGAACGCGATCCCCTCGAGCTTGCAGAGTTCCCGCGCGAGGTTCCGTCCGTCGATGGCGCAGGGCGGGAGGCCGCCGCCGGGATTCACCCACTGGCCGACGAGCCGGAGGTTCGCGACCCCGCTCACGGTCCGGCCGAGCGATTTTCCCATCGTGTCCAGCGTCGGCAACCACCCCTCGAAGGAACCGTGCCAGTTGCCGGTGTACCGCATGAAGGTGCAGGGCGTGGCCACGTCCACGGTCTCCACCGCGGCGGAAAGGCCCGGGACCGCGCGGTTCAGGGCGCGGATGACTTCCTTGCCGACCTTCCGCTTCTCTTCGGCGTAGGCGGCTCCGTCCGATTCGCGGAGCTTCGTCCAGTACTCGTCGTTGGCCGTCTCGATCATCACGGTCGCGGCGGTCTTGCCGGTCGGCGCGGAGGTCGGATCGAAGGACTGGAAGCGGACGTAGAGCCGGTCGCGGACGAGGGCCCCGCCCTCCAGCACGAGCGGTTCCTCCAGGGGGAACGAGAGCGAGTGCGGCAGCGACGGATAGTCGGCGCCGAGGCCGAGCGACACGAAGAGGAGGGAGGGGAAGCGCCTATACGCGCCGAAGGCCTTTTCCAGATCGGGATGCGCGTAACGGCCGCCGAGGAGGCGCGTCAGGAGGTCGTGGGCGTCGCCCGCGGCGATCACCCAATCGCCGCGCTCCTCGCCCCATGCTCCCCGCAGCCCCACCGCGGAACCGCCTTCCACGATGACCTCGTCCACCCGGCAGCCGTAGCGGATCGCGCCGCCGAGGTCCCGGTATTTCTTTTCGATGGCCCGGGCGAAGGCGGACGAGCCGCCGATGGGGTAGCCCGAGGACTTCTTCGCCATGAAACCGAGCATCATGAAGAGGGCGATCGCGGGGAAGTCGGCCATGCCGTCGCCGAACATCGCCCGGAAGGCATCGCGGAGCCGCTCGCTCTTCATCCGGTCGACGAGGGCGGCGACCGGCTTCTTCATCCAGGGGCCGAGCGTCATCATGGCGCCGGGCACGCGGCTGAGGAGGGCGAGCTTCTCGCATCCGCCGAGCCGGTCGAAGGCCGCGGGCATGTCGATCCTCTTCACGGCGCGGACGCACCGGGCGATCGCGCGGGCGAGGTCCGCGTCTTCCGGAGCGAGCCGGACCAACTCCGCTTCCAGGGCATCCGGATCGGTGTAGACCGTGAACGAGTCGCCGCCCCTGAGGCGCACCGTCATGTAGCTGGACCACTCCACGTAGGCTAGGTCCGCGGCCCCGAGCTCTTCCCAGAGCAGGTGGAGGTTGCTCGAGGGCCCGGAGCCCATGAGCCAATGGATGCACCCGTCGAAGGTGAAGCCGTTCCGCTGCCAGGAGGTGCAGAGACCTCCCGGCGCCGTGTGCGATTCGAAGATCACCGTCTCGAATCCGTTCCGCCTCAGGTAACTCGCGGCCGCGAGGCCCGCGATACCCGCCCCGATCACGAGGACTTTCTTCGCCATTTTCGGCTCCTTCGCGGCGCGTCGGGGAACCGTGAAACCGATTCTCCCGCGCCCGCCGAAGAACCAGGATATCGCGGCGGAGCGAAAGTTTCAGTACTGAACGGTCAGAGGAAGTAGGCGACCCCCGCCTCGAAGATGCGCTGGTACTTGTCGCCGGGGATGTTCTTGAGGACATTCTCCCCCACGCGTTCCGAATGGCCCATCTTGCCGAACACGCGGCCGTCGGGGCTCGTCATGCCCTCTATGGCGAAGGCGGAGCCGTTCGGGTTGTCCGGTTCGGCCATGGTGGGCCGGCCCGCGGCGTCCACGTAGCAGGTGGCGATCCGCCCGTCGGCGAACAGCTGCCTGCCGAGCTCCTCCGAGATCGCGACGCGGCCTTCGCCGTGGCTCACGGGGATGGCGTGGACGGAGCCGACCGCGTCCAGCGCGAGCCAGGGCGATCGGTTCGACATGACGCGGGTGCGGACCACCCGGGACACGTGGCGGCCGACCGCGTTGTAAGTCAGGGTCGGGAGGCTCGCGTCGGCATCCAGGTATTTCCCGAAGGGCACGAGGCCGAGCTTGATGAGGGCCTGGAAACCGTTACAGACGCCGATCATGAGGCCGTCGCGCCGTTCGAGCAGCTCGGTCACCGCCGCGGCCACCGCGGGCGAGCGGAGGGCGTTCGCGATGAACTTACCCGAACCTTCGGGCTCGTCGCCGGCGCTGAAGCCGCCGGGAATCGCGACGATCTGGGCCGCGCGGATGGCCTCCGCCAGTTCCGCGCTCGACGCTACCGCGTCCTCCCGCGTGCGGTTACGGAAGACGAGTATCCGGGTCCGGGCTCCCGCCTTCCGGAAGGCCCGTTCCATGTCCCACTCGCAGTTGGTGCCGGGAAAGGTCGGAATCACCACGAGGGGGGCGCCGGCTCCGGCGTCGCCGGTCCCGCGTACGCCGCGGGCCGTATCCGACGCGGCGCCGCGGCCCTCGCCCGACGCGGGGCCATGGCCCGCGGCGGAGCGGAGCGGACGCTTCCCGCCGCCGTTCGATTCCCAGCTCCACGAAGGGAGGTCGAGGGCGGCGTCTTCCGGGGCCGGCTCGGCGACGGTGGAACCTTCGGCGGTCTGCGGATAGACGCGGCTCAGGGGATATTCGTAGGCGCGGCGGAGCATGGCGAGCGGAGCCTC
>JAEXTK010000057.1 GCA_023406985.1 Spirochaetota bacterium
TGCTCCTATGATTATTGTCAAGCGACAATCGACTCCCATCCCTCGAATTTCACGCCATACTGTTTGAACTTCCTCTCGAGCGTCTGTCTCGACGCATCGGCATAGAATTCGCGCCGCGTCACGAGTATCCACATTAGGCCCACCATCCGCCTCGCCAAGGCCACCGCGCTTCGCGTCTTCCCTCGCCGTTCGATCAAGAGGAAGAACTTCTCCTTAAGGCGCCCTCCCTCCTTACAGCGGATCAGCGCCCAGGCCGCTTGTTGGATAACCCCGCGGACCGCCCGACAGCCTTCCTTCGTTATATGTCCATACCGATTCGTTTCTCCCGAGCAGTCCAGCCTCGGCACGAGGCCTACGTAGTTCGCCACCTGGGCAGGACTCGCGAATCTCTTTCCATCGCCTACGTACGCGAGAAATGCCGCGGCTACGCCGGGACCCACTCCGGGTACCGACATGATATAGGGAGCCAGTTCATGCTCCGCAACCATCCTTCGCTGCTCCTCATCAAGGCTCGCCAGTTGGCCCTCGGTGACTTCAAGCTCCTTCTCGAGCACAGCGGCGAACCTCGCAAGCCGTTCGTCAAGTTGAGCGGCCGGCCGCGCTCGCGCGGCCGCCGTGTCCAACTCGCTTTTCTTGATGAAGGTCATACCCGCCTGCACGTATAGCGCATGCAGCCTGTTCAACAGGCTCGTCCGCAATCCCACCAGGTAGCGCTTCATCGAGACCACGCTCCTCATCGCCTCCTCACGCTCACTGGGGACCGCCACGATCGGCAGTTCTTCTTCGGGATACCGTTGGATCAGCGTCGCCAACTTGCGCGCGTCTTCCTTATCGGTCTTCCGTGTCGATTGCCAGATCACCGCGAGCTTACCGGGATTGAGCACATGAACTCGACATCCCACCGCGAGGGCGAGCTGCCGGGCGAGCACGAACGCCAAGGTACAGGCTTCTACGGCCACGGTGTCATTCGCGTTCAGTTTCGCGGCGAGCCGAGTTCGTCCTGCGGCATCCGTCTTGTAACTCGATCGCTGCGCCGCGTTGCCTTCCGCGAGAATGCACACTTCCATGCTTCTCTTCGCGAGATCGATGCCGACGAATCTGCCTGCGACCTGTTTCATTCGATCCCTCCTGGATATAAAATGAGGGATGGGAGTCCTGCACTCTTCGCGGGGTACGCCGAGCTCCTATTCGCGGTGGCGCCGCCGCAACGGCGCCCCGCACTTCTTTGTTCGGCGGCCGGTTTAGGTTTCTCTGTGACCCGAGGTCTTCCCTTGCGGGATGTTCCCTCCCAGCGCAGGGCCACCCGGTCGCCGGCTCCCAAATCCCGTCGGACCTAGGATACTCCGCTTCGAGCCGCATGCAACAATCATAAAGTCTGCGACTGATCTGCGCGCGTTTCTTGGGTCGTCCGTTTAAGCCGGGCCCATCCTTGACCAAGGCCTCGCCTACGCATAGAATCGCCCTACATACCATCGATCCAAGGAGCGTTCCTATGACTAGCTATAAGGAACTCGGCCTCGTCAACACCGTCGACCTCTTCAAGAAGGCGGTTGCCGGCGGCTACGCGATTCCGGCCTACAATTTCAACAACATGGAGCAGATGCAAGCCATCATCCAGGCCTGCGTGGAGACGAAGTCCCCCGTCATCCTCCAGGTCTCCTCCGGCGCCCGCAAGTACGCCAACCAGACGCTCCTGCGCAACATGGCGCGCGGCGCCGTCGAGTACGCCCACGAACTCGGCTACGACATCCCGATCGTCCTCCACTTGGACCACGGCGACAGCTTCGAGCTCTGCAAGGACTGCATCGAGACGGGATTCTCCTCGGTCATGATCGATGGTTCCCACCTCCCCTACGAAGAGAACGTCGCGCTGACCAAGAAGGTCTGCGAATTCGCCCACTCCCGCAAGGACTACGTCTCCGTGGAAGGCGAACTCGGCGTCCTGGCCGGCGTGGAAGACGACGTCTCCGCCGAGCACAGCCATTACACCCAGCCCGAAGAAGTCCAGGACTTCGTGAAGAAGACCGGAGTGGACTCCCTGGCCATCTCCATCGGCACGAGCCACGGCCGCACCAAGTTCAAGCCCGAGCAGTGCACCCGCAGCGCCGACGGCGTCCTCGTTCCCCCGCCCCTCCGCTTCGACATCCTGGAGGAGATCGAGAAGAAGCTCCCCGGCTTCCCCATCGTCCTCCACGGGTCCTCGTCCGTGCCGATGGAGTACGTCAAGATCATCGAGCAGTTCGGCGGCGTCATGAAGGACTCCGTCGGCATCCCCGAGGAACAGCTCCGCAAGGCCGCCAAGAGCGCCGTGTGCAAGATCAACATCGACTCCGACGGCCGCCTCGCCATGACCGCCATGATCCGCAAGGTCTTCGCCGAGAAGAAGGACGAGTTCGATCCGCGCAAATACCTCGGCCCGGCCCGCGACGAGCTCAAGAAGCTCTACATGCACAAGAACATCGACGTCCTCGGTTCCGCGGGCAAGGCCTAAGAATCGAGCGCGCGATCGGATCCGCGCGTAACGCCTCCGCGGCGAGGGCGCGGGTCCGGCAACGCCGGACATGAGAAGGGCCTCGGAAACCGCGCGAGCGATTTCCGAGGCCCCTTTTTTGCGCGCGGAAAGACTCAGTTCCCGTCGGACGCCGCGCCGGCGCTTTCCGCGTCCGCCTCCCGGATCTCCGCGGGCCGCGCGGCGCGGAACGCGCGGACGGTCTCCCCTACCGCGGGAGCGACGCCGGCCGCCGCGGAGAGCAGGCCGATGAGGGGGAGATGGGCAAAGAAGGCCCAATCCGCGGTCACGCAGAGGAGGGGCACGAGGACGGCCACGGAGCCGGCGCCGAAGGCGCGGATGCCGTACTCCTCGCCGACCGCGTCGATGAAGGGGGGGACGCCGACCGCGATGGCGATCCAGAAGATCGGGGCGAGGACCAGATCGGCGGAATTGCCGCCCGCGCTCCAGACGATCGCGCGGAGGGCGGCCACGGGCACGAGCCAGACGAGGATGAAATCCGTCCGCTCCGCGTCGAAGGCGGCGCCGCGGTAGCGCTTCAGCGCGTACCACGCGGCGAGCGGCAACAAGGCGGGAAGCGCCGACCGATCCGCGAAAAGATGCAACCACCTGAGGAAGCCGAACAGGCCGGCGGGTACGATATCCCCGATCGCGCGGCGCAGGAGCGCGGCTACGAGGCCGAGGGCGAAGGCGAGGGTCAGCCCCCTGCGGCCCCCGCGCTCGTAGCCGAGCGAATGCCGGAACGCGAGGAAGAGCGGCACTACGAGGAAACAGAAAAGGCTCATGGGGACACGGTAGCATGCTCCGGCGAAGCGCCGCAAGCTCCGGTCCAGCTTCGATTTGAAACTCTGCGAGGGCTGGACAGAGCTCGGCATCCTTTGGTATAGTTTGCGTTAAGTCGTCGACGCTCGCCCCGTTGCGCCGCCGGCTAACGAGGAGGTCAGTTGGCGGACAAGGATTTGCGGATCAATGAACAGATCCGTGTGCGCGAGGTACGTCTCATCAGCGACGACGGAGAGCAGCAGGGAGTGATCCCCACGCTCGAAGCGCTCCGGATGGCCAAGGAACAGGCTTTGGACCTCGTGGAAGTCGCCCCTCAGGCGGTGCCACCGGTCTGCAAGATCCTGGACTACGGCAAGTTCAAGTTCGAGAACGAGAAAAAAGTTCGGGATTCCAAGAAGAAGCAGAAGCTGCTGAAACTCAAGGAAATCCGGATGCAACCCAAGATCGACGACCACGATCTTGACTTCAAGTCGAAGCACGTTCGCGAATTCCTGGCCGAAGGCAACAAGGTGAAGGTAACCGTCCGTTTCCGCGGACGCGAACTCGCCCACACCGAACTCGGACTGGACGTCCTTAAGGATGTCTTGAAAAGGATCGAAGGCGAATACGTCATGGATAGGCCTCCTTCTATGGAAGGCAGGTTCATGTCGATGATTTTGAGCCCGAAGGTCAAGAAATAACGAGAGGGATGGCGTCATGCCCAAAATGAAGACCAAGAAGAGCGCCGCGAAGCGCTATTCTTTCACCGGGACCGGCAAGGTTAAGTACAAGAAGCAGAACCTTCGCCATATCCTGACCAAGAAGTCCAGCAAGCGCAAGCGCGGGCTCCGTCACGCCGGTATCCTGTCCGACGACAACGTGCCGGTCATCAAGAAAAAGCTTTTACCCTACGGTTAAGGAAGGACTCCTATGTCGAGAGCAGTAGACGGTACCCGCAGAAAGGACCACCGTAAGAAGATCCTCAAACTGGCGAAGGGTTATTGGGGCCGCCGCCATTCCAACTTCAAGGTCGCCAAAGACGCCGTCACGAAGGGCCTCTTCTACGCCTATCGCGACCGCAAGGACCGCAAGGGCGACTTCCGCCGCCTCTGGATCACCCGCATCAACGCCGCCTGCCGCGAAGAGGGACTCTCCTACTCCCGGCTCGTGGCGGGCCTCGTGAAGGCCGGCGTGATGATCGACCGCAAGGCGCTCGCGAACCTCGCCATCGAGGACAAGGCCGCCTTCCAGGCGGTCGTGGCTAAGGCGAAAGCCTCCCTCGGAGCGTAAGCCGTGGTGAGCCTCGAGCAAGTCAAACTCCTCGAAACCAAAGTCGCCAAGGCGATCGATTTCGTCAAAAGCCTTTCCGAGGAAAACGCCGCCCTGCGCGGCAAACTCGACGGCTACCGCCGTCGGATCGACGAGCTCGAGGTTCTCGTCAAGGCCTTCAAGGAAGACCAGGGCCGCATCGAGGCGGGCATCATGTCCGCCCTGGAGCGGCTCAACCAATTCGAAGACGCCGTGGAGCGCGGCCTCTCGTCGGGGCCCCAGGCCGCCGTCGCGGAGAAACCCGCCGCAGCCCCCGCCACCGTGGACGTCGCCCCGCAGGCCGTAGCGGCTCCGGCGGAAAGCTTCCCCGAATCCGACGAGGCCATCCTCGCCGAGCTGGAAGCCGAAGAGGCTGCGGCCCGCGCGAAGGCGGCCCAGGCCGCCGAAGCGGCCGTGGCTGCGACCGCGGAGCCGGTCGCCCAAGAGCCCCCCGTTTCCGGCGCGGAAGAAGCCACGCACAACGAAGGCGCGGAGCTCGACATCTTCTAGGAGGCGCCTCCGATGGCGAAGGGCGGACTCCGTATCGATCTACTCGGCGCCTCGTTCTCCATCGCCGCCGATGAAGATCCCGCCTACTTGCAAGCCCTCCTCACCCGCTACCGCCGCGTAATCGATGACGCGCGTGCG
Source organism: Spirochaetota bacterium (assembly GCA_023406985.1). Classification (GTDB taxonomy): domain Bacteria; phylum Spirochaetota; class Spirochaetia; order Treponematales; family Breznakiellaceae; genus JAEXTK01. The sequence continues at coordinate 5,228 of JAEXTK010000057.1, forward strand.
GCGACGGGCCTCACCGACCCCGTCAAGCTCGCCATCATCGCGGGCATCGTGCTCTGCGACGAAGCCGAGAAAGCCAAGCGCGGAACCTCTCCGGACGACGCCGAGGCCGAGCGGATCGCGCGCGACCTCATCGCCCGCATCGACGAAGCGCTCGGTTCCTGACCTACCCCGAGGCTTGCCCCGCGCCCCTCCCCCATACTAGATTCTCCCTATGCAGAACCTGTTCCGCCTGGACAACGCCGTCAAGCATTACGAATGGGGGTCCCGCGAATGGATTCCGGCCCTCTGCGGCCTGCCGAGCCCCGCGAGCGAGCCCTGGGCCGAACTCTGGATGGGCGCCCACCCCGCCTCCCCCTCCCTGGCCGAAACCCCGGCCGGCCCGACGCCCCTGGACGCGTATATCGCCCGGAACCCCGAAGCGGCGGTCGGCGCGCGGACCGCCGGCGCCTTCGGCGGCCTTCCCTTCCTGTTCAAGCTGCTCGCCGCGGATAAGCCGCTCTCCATCCAGGCCCATCCGAGCCTGGACCAGGCGCGGGAGGGCTGGGCGCGGGAGAACGCCGCGCGCATCCCCCTCGACGCGCCGAACCGCAACTACAAGGACGCGAACCATAAGCCGGAGATCCTTTGCGCGCTCTCGCCCTTCCGGGCGATGTGCGGGTTCCGGGAACGGGCCGAGATCCGCCGCCTCCTGGACGCCCTCGACCTGAACCGCTTCGCTGCGGCGCGGCGCGCCCTGGAGGGGGATGACGAGGGGACGTCCCTCCGATCTTTCCAGGAAAATCTCTTTGCCCTGAGCGAAGAGGCGCGGCGCGACCTCGGCCGCGCGGTCGCCGACCGGGCGGCTTCGCTCGGGCGAGGCGCCGGCCGCGACGGGCAGGTCTGGGAACTCGTCCGTGAATTCGCGGCGGCCTACCCCGCCGATCCCGCCATCGTCTCTCCGCTCTACCTCAACGTACTCGACCTGGAACCGGGAGAGGCGATCTATCTACCCGCGGGCATCCTCCATGCGTACGTGCGCGGCTTCGGCGTGGAACTCATGGCGAACTCCGACAACGTATTGCGGGGCGGGCTCACGAGCAAACATGTGGACCTGGACGAACTGAATCGGACCTTGCGCTTCGCGCCCTTCAAGCCGGACATCCTCGCGCCCGCGGATGAAGACGCGGGGCTCAAGCGATACCGGACGCCCTGCGCCGAATTCTCGCTGGCCCGGGCGACCGCCGCGGGAGGGAGCGTGCTTGTCCCGGAGGGCGAGCCGCACATCGTCGTGGTCACGGGTGGGGCGGCGACGCTCCGCGACGACCGCGGCCAGCTCCCGCTCGCGGCAGGACAGAGCGCGTTCATAACCGCCTCCGCGCGCGCGAGTCGGCTGGAAGGCGACTTCACCGCCTTCATCGCGAGCGTCGGGTGGCCGACGGGAAACGTCGCGCGATGACCATTTTCGTGGATGCCGATTCGTGCCCTCGGCCCGTGCGGGACGCCGTCGTCCGGGCCGCGCTCAGGACGAAAATCCCCGCCGTATTCGCCGCTAACCGGCCCATTCCGGGCATAGGATTCGAGGGAATCCGTCAGGAGCTCTGTCCGCCGGGGGACAATTCCGCCGACGACCGGATCGTCGCGCTCGCGCGGCCGGGCGACCTCGCGGTAACGCGCGACATCCCGCTCGCCGCGCGGCTCGTCGAGGCGGGGGTGGCGGTCGTGGACGATCGCGGCACGGCGTATACGCGGGAAAATATCCGCGAGCGGCTTTCCGTCCGCGATTTCATGGTGGGCTTGGCCCAGGACGGCCTCACGCCGGTCCGCACGGCGAGCTACGGCAAACGGGAACTCAAGGCCTTCGCGGACGGCTTCGACCGGGAACTCACCCGACTCCTCCGCGCGGCCCGCGGGACGCCTACTCGCCCTGCTCCGGATAGAGCTCCCTGATCTGCTTTATGTTCGGCAGGATCTCGAAGAAGATCTCCACGAGTTCGGGATCGAATTTGGTACCCGAGAGCCGCTTGATCTCGTCGAAGACGTCCTCTTCGCTCCAGGCCTGCTTGTAGACGCGCTTGCAGGAGAGGGCGTCGAAGACGTCGGCGACCGCGACGATGCGTCCGCCCAAGGGGATCTCCTCCCCCACCCGGCCGACGGCCGTACCGTCATCCTTCGTCTTGAGCGCGATTCCGCTCATCGGATCCACCCAGCCGGGATACCCGGTACCGTCCCAGTTCTCGTGGTGCGTCAGCGCCACGTCGGCCGCGATATTGTCCAAGGCCGATTGGGGATCGTCGAAGAGCCGCGCGCCGTAGTAGGTGTGGGCCTGCATGACCGCGTATTCTTCGCTCGTGAACCGAGCGGGCTTCTTGAGGATGATGTCGGAGATCGCGACCTTCCCGACGTCGTGGAGCATGGCCGCGATCTTGAGAGTATCCCGGGTCTTCTCCCGCTCCACGTCGCTGATCCCGTGGCGGTAGGCCCAGCGATCGTAGATCTCCACCGCGTAGCCCGCGACGCGGTTGACGTGCGGCCCCGTCTCCTTGGGGTCGCGGAGCTCCGACATCTTGATCATCCTGAGGATCATGGCGCGCGTCATGTAGGCGCGCTGCAACGCCACCGTCGCGTTCGCGGCGAAGTGGGAGATGAGGAGCTCGTCCTCCTTGGAGAAGGGCACCGCGACGCCCGAAGGGTCCAGGGCGTTGAGGACTTGGATCACGCCGAGCAGCCGTCCCTCCGCGGTCATGAGGGGGACGGTGAGGTTTGAGGTCGTCTTGTATCCCGATATCTTGTCGAAGGAGGTATTGTACGAGTAGGGAGCGTCGGCGGGAATGGCGTAGACGTCCGGAACGTTCACGAGGGCCTTGGTGAGGGCGCAGTACCCGGAGATGGTTTTCTCGCTAATGGGAACCGAAAAAACCGAATAGATCAATTTCTGCCCCGGCGGCAATTCCTTCTGCTTCGTATCGTTCTGGGCGTACTTGATCACGAGCCGATCGCCTTCCGTGACGTAGATGGAACCGGCGTCCGCATGCACGACGCGTCGCGCCTCAAGCAGTATGCGCTCGAGCAGGAGATCGAGATCCTGGATCTGATTCAGTTCAGAGTCGATCTCGATGATCGCTCTGAGGTTAGCCTTGTCTTCCATACCTAGCCCACTCTTTATCTTAAGCGATTTGGAAAATCGTTTCCAAGATCATTCTCGGCGACCGGTGCACTTAATGATATGGTATCCGAACTGGGTCTGCACGACGTCGCTCACCGAGCCGGGAGAGAGGCGCTTGACCGCCGATTCGAAGGCCGCCACCATCTTGCCGGTACCGAACCAACCGAGGTCCCCGCCGCTCGACCGGGAAGGACAGGTGGAGTGCTCGCGGGCGAGCGATTCGAACGAGGAGCCTTGGGCGATGCGCTTGCGGAGCTCCATCGCCAGGTTCCTGTCCTTGACCAAGATGTGACTGGCACGCCATTCCATTCCGTATCTCCTTGCCGCACCGCGATCGCGGCGTGTACTATTCAGTATAGTATTGTCATGAAAAAGCCTTTCGGGGCAAGCGCGAATGAGCGCCTTTGGGAGAAAATGCCATGAAGTTACGCCGCTTCTTCGCCAACGTCCTCATCGCGCTCGGGGCGCTCAACATCCTCAATTTCTGGTCGCCCCGTCCCATACCGACCGTCGGCCTTTCCGCGTTCATCATCGGAGGCCTGCTCATCGGCGCGGGATTCCTGCTCCGCGCGAACCGGGACGAGGCCGGCCGCATCCAATGGGGCAGGCTCAAGTCGCTCTTCGCGCCGTCCCCGACGCGGCCCGCGGGTACGGGAGCCAAGCGGGACATCGATCCCATGCTCGCCGTCCGGACGCTTCGGCTCGCCTCGGAGAAAGGCGGAAGACTCACGGTGGCGCAGGCCTCCATGGAGCTGAACGTCCCCATCGATAGCGCCGAAGCGGCGCTCGACGAGTGCGCGGCCAAGGGCGGCGCCTTCATCGACGTGGACGAGAAGACGGGCATCGCGACCTACCGATTCCCGGAATTCGAGGCTCCCGCGGACCGGTAGGCTCGCCGGTCATATGTGGATAGCACGGCCCAGGGACGCGAGGGCGAGTTCCTTGACCGACTCGGAGAGCGTCGGGTGCGCGTGCACCATGGCGCCGATTTCCTCCGCCGTGAGTTCCGCCCGTGCGGCGAGCAGCAGCTCGTGGATCAACTCGGTCGCCTCTGCCCCGACGATGGCCGCGCCGAGCAGTTCGCCCGTGCGCGGATCGGTCAGGACCTTGGTGAATCCCTCCGCCGCGCCGATGGCCACCGCCTTGCCGATACCGACATAGGGGAATTTCGCCGCCTTGTAGTCCCTACCGGCGGCCTTGAGCGCCTCCTCCCGGGGGCCGAACCCGGCCACCTGAGGCTCGCAATAAACGGCCGAGGGGATGAAGCGGAGGTCGACGCGGCGCTCGTGCGGCGCGTCGCCCTTTCCCGCGATGAAGGCGATCCGCTCCACCGCCAGCTCCGCTTGGGAGGAGGCTACGTGGGCGAGTTGGGGTTCCCCGGCCACGATATCGCCGACGGCGTACACGCCCGCGGCCGCGGTCTCATACCAATCCCCGACCTCGACATAGCCGCGATCCAGCCGGACGCCGAGCGCCTCGAGCCCGAGGTCCGCCGTATTGGGCGCGCGGCCGATCGCGACGAGGACCGCCTCCGCCTCGATCTTCTCCGCGGCGGCCTGGGCCGAGGCCGGGCCCACGGACAGGACGAGCGGCCCCTTGGCCGGCCGTTCCAGGCCGAAGGCCTTGGTCTCCGTGCGGAAAACGACGCCGCGCTTCTCGAAGGCGGATCGGGCGAGCGCGGCGGCCTCGGCGTCCTCCATCGGCAGGATGCGGCTCAGCATCTCCACCACGGTGACCTGGACGCCGAAGGAGGCCATCACGTAGGCGGCCTCCATGCCGATCGCGCCCGCGCCGAGGATGGCCATGCGCTTCGGCAGTTTCTTCATCATTAGGAAGCCGGTAGAGGACAAGACGCGTTCCTCGTCGAATTCGAAGCCGGGTACCGCGCGGGGCCGGGATCCGGTGGCGACGATCACGGCGCCGGCGGTGACCTTCCGTTCCGTCCCGTCGGTTTTCTTCACGAGGATGTCGTGCGAGCCGACGAGGCGACCCTCGCCGGCGAGATAGTCGACCCCGTTCTTCTTGAAGAGGTAGTCGATGCCCTTGGAAAGTTTGTCGGCCGCCGCGCGGGAAGTCTCCTGCACCGCGGCGTAGCTGAAGGCCCCCAGATCGGCTCGTACGCCGAAGCGGGCGAGCTCCTCCAGGGACCGGAATTTCGTCGCCCGATCGATGAGCGCCTTGGAGGGGATGCAGCCGATGTTGAGGCATACCCCACCGGCCTTCTCCTTCTCCACGACCAGCGTCTTGAGCCCCAGCTGCCGCGCCCGTATCGCCCCGACGTAACCGCCGGGGCCGGCGCCCAGTATCGCGACGTCGTACTCGAAATCGGCCATAGTTGTCCCCCTTCTAGAGAAGCGCCCGGGCGGGCTCTTCGAACAAGGCTTTGAGGTCGCGGAGGAAGGCGGCCCCAACCGCCCCGTCGATGGTCCGGTGGTCGCAGGAGACCGTCGCCCGGAGCATGGAGCGGACCACAACCTCGTCCCGCCCCTCGCCGTCGGTGCGGACGACGGGCTCCTTGGAGATGGCGCCGAGCGCGAGGATGGCCGATCCCGGCGGATTTATGATCGCGGTGAATTCCTCCACCCCCCAAGCGCCGAGGTTGGAGATGGTGAAGGTCGCATCGGAATACTCTTCCGGTTTGAGCTTCCCGCCCTTCGCCTTGGCGATGAGGGCGCGGAACTCCGCCTCGATCTCGGCGACGGACTTGCGCGCGCAATCGCGCACCACCGGGGCGACGAGGCCGTCGCTCAAGGCCACCGCCAGGGCGATATCCACGCTGCGGCGATATTCGATCGCGTCGCCCTTCCAGACGGCGTTGACCGCGGGGTTGAGCGCTATGGCCGACGCCGAGAGTTTGACGAACCAGGCGTTGAGGGAAAGCTTGTCCGGCTCGTCGCGGTCCGCGTTGAGTTTCGCGCGGAGCGCCATGAGGCGATCCGCCTCCACGGCGGCCCGCAGGTAGAAGTGCGGGGCTTCGCGCTTGGATTCGGCGATACGCTTCGCGCTCGTGGCGCGGAGGCGCGTGAGCGGAACGACGCGGTCTTCCAGGACCGGGCGCGGAGGCCGCGCCGAAGCGGTCGCTCCGGAGGCGGCGGGCGCGGGCGCCGGAGCGCCGCCCCTGACCTCGGCCGCGGGCGCGGCGCCGGCCAGATACGCTTCCACGTCCCGCTTGACGACGCGCCCGCCGGGTCCCGAGGGCGTGACTTCCCGGAGATCGATGGCCGCCTGGCGCGCCATGACCCGGGCGAGCGGCGAAGACCGCGGCTTGCCGGGAGGAAGCGCCGGGAATGCGGCGCCGGTCTCGGCGGGGGCCGCGGGC
>JAEXTK010000184.1 GCA_023406985.1 Spirochaetota bacterium
CCGCCCCGGGGGCCGCGACGGCGGGACCCTTCCGGGGGGCGCACCCCGAAACCGCGATAACGAGCGCGAGCGCCGCCGGGACCACGAGAAGCCGCTTCATCATATTTCACCTCTTTCTTGGCGTCCGCCAAGCGTTCCATTACTATGATTTCAATATATAATAATGATTAAAAAGGTCAACAAATCCTTCTTTCGCGCGCCCCATCCGTGCCCCGCGCGCCGCGACCGCGGCTAGAGCTCCTGGACGTCTTCCGCCGTCTTGAAGGCCGCCACGGCGGTGTCGAGCCCTCCGCCGATCTCCGCCATGCGCTCCGCGTGGCCGCCCACGTTGCGGACGTTGTCGGCGATCATCCGGATGCCGATGTTGATCTCCTCGATGTTCGAGGTGACCTCGTGGGACAGGTGGCCGAGCTTGGCCATGGTTTCGCCGATGTCGCGGGCGGTCTGCTCGATCTTCCCCGACTCCTCGGTGATCTGCCCCGACGAGCCGCGCATGTTCTCCATGGCGGAAAGGATCTGCTTGCTGCCCGCCTGCATCTCGCTCACGTTGCCGTAGATCTCGGCGATGGAATCGGAGACCGCGCGTATCCGCTCGCTGATGGTGTTGAAGGTTCCCTTCGCGGTCTCGCGCGAGGCGCCCGCCTCCTCGATCTTGGAGACGATGGCGGTGATGGTCTTGGCGATCTCGTCCGAATTGAGGGCGCTCGCGGCCGCGAGCTTGCCGATCTCGTCGGCGACGACCGCGAAGCCCTTGCCGAACTCGCCGGCGTGGGCGGCTTCTATGGCGGCGTTCATGGCCAGGATGTTGGTCTGGCTCGCGATGCCCGCGATGACCTCGGCCATGCCCTGGATGGCGCTCACGCTTTCGGTGATCTCCGCCACTTTCTCGAAGGCGGACTCCAAGACGTCCTTGCTCTCCTCCGCCTCGTTCACCAAGGCGGCGGCGGCCTCGCGGTCGCGGTCGGTGATGCGGTCGATGCTCTCTATGGAGGCGAGCATCTCGGTGACCGCGGCGACCGTCTCGGTCACGTGCCGGTTCTGCGCGCCGAGGCGGCTGTTGAAGCTCTCGATGAAGCGGACCGCGTCCACCGTGCCCTGCTCCGCGCTGCCGATCATGCCGTCCATCTTCTGCATGCGGCTGCGGATCGATTCGGAATTCGCCTCGATCTGGACGGCGGCGTTACCGGCCTCGGTCGCGGCCTGGAGCACCTCGTCGCGGAGGGCGCGGTTTTGGGCCGACGCGGCCTGGATCTGGGCGATGGAAACGTTGAAGCTCTCCATGAGGCGGTCGATGTCGGCGGCGAGCTTACCGATCTCGTCCTTGCGTTTCATGGAGAGCCGGAGCGTCAGGTCGCCGGTGCTCATGAGCTCCACGGTCTCCCGGAGCGAGAGCACCGAGACCACGATGCCGTGGGCGAGGAGGCTGGACATGATCGTCACGAGGATGAAGATCACGATGATCATGGCCGCGGTCATGAGCGAACTCCGCGCCTTGATCCTGCCGATCTCCGCGGCGACGAGGTCCTGCTTCTCCTTGATGATGGCGGACGTGGTGACGAGCACGTCGTTGCCCTTCCGCAGCTCGCGGAAGAGGACGCTGACGTGGAACTGGGCGGCGTTCCGCGCCATCTCGTCGTAGCCCTGGTCGTAGCTCCGCGTGATGATGGTCTGCACGGCGACTTCCTGCTGCGTCAGGTCCAGTCTCACGAAGTCGTTGATGAGGTCTTCGGTGCCTTTGGTGATCTTCTTGAAGGAGTCCTGGGTCATGTCCTCCAGCTTGCCGACGGCTTCCACCGCCTCTTTCATGGCCGCGTTGATGGTCGGCAGGGCCTTGAGCGCGCGCACGCGGTCGATGGCGACCGCGTAATTCTCCGTAGCCTTCTTGAACGCCTCAAGTTGGCTGATCACCGGCATGACGGCGAGTTTGCTCGCCTCGCTCTGCAGGATCTCCGCGGCCATGGCCGCTTCACGGAAGGCTCCGTTCTCCTCCTGGAGCACCTCGATGGGCCGCGCGGCGACTATATAGAGGATGATGGCCAGGGCCATCATGAATTGGGAGCCCAGGGTCAAGAGGATCAACTTCATTCGAATTTTCATGGCACGTTCCTCACGTGATGGAGTATCGCCCCACCGAGGCCGGGAGCGCAAAGGAAATCGACGGTATCTCGATCACTGTTCGAAATACCCGTTCGATTCGCATGCGGCCTTCCCCGCCCGCGCGGCGGATCGCGGTCGGTTCAAGGAAGGTCGAAGGTCAGGCCAAGCTCGCGGTACCGATCGAGGCACGCGAAAAAGAGGTCGTGCGAGTACGCATGGTCGTGGATGAGGATGACGTCGGCGGCGGCGGGATGTCCCCCTCCGATGCGGGAGAGGATGGTCTCCGCGCGATCGAGCCCGTCCGGCGCTCCGGCCTGGCCCAACCAGTATTCCATCTGATCGAAGTCGCAGAGGCTGTCCCTCCGCGCCGCGCCCGCACCCGCACCCGCCGCGCCCGCACCCGCCGCGCCCGCACCCGCCGCGTCCAAACGCGCCGCGTCCAGGGCCGCGTACCCCCGCTCCGCGAGCAGGCGTTGGAACGCGGCTTCTCGGCCGTTCGCGCCGCCCCGATCGAAGTAGGGGAAGCGGAAGTACTTCCGCTCCCACCGCACGCCGGCGCGTTCGTACAGGGCGGCGAGGAGGCGGTCCGTCCGTTCGATCTCGTACCGTGCCCCCGCCTCGTCCAGATCGGAGAAACGGGGGTGCGTCCAGGAATGGTTGCCGAGGCGATATCCTGCGGCCAGGGCCTCCACGAGGAGGTCTTCCGCGCCCGCCGCCAGTTCGCCCCAGACGAAGAAGACCGCGGGGATCTTCTCCTTCCGGAGCCGGGCGAGTTTCTCCGCGAACCGGGGCGAGGGCGCGTCATCGACGGTCAGGACCGCCATCGAGCCTCAGCCCTTCACCGCGCCGCCCGTGAGTCCCGCCACGATGTACCGCTGGGCGCTCATGAACAGGACGACCGCGGGCACCATGGCCAGGGTGAGGTACGAGAGGATCATGTTCCAGTCGGAGGCGTGCTGTCCCTGGAATTCCATCACGCCCAGGGGTAGCGTGAACTTGAGCGCGGTATTGAAGACCAGGAGGGGAAGGAAGAACTGGTTCCAGCTGTATACCAGCGTCAGGACCGCCGTGGTGGCGAGGATGGGCGTAGAGAGGGGGATGACCATGTTGATGAGGAATCCGAGGGGACCGTATCCGTCTATCGAACAGGCGTCCTCCAGATCCTTGGGAATGCCGAGGAAGAACCTCCGGAGCAGGAGGACGGTCATGGGGATCTGGAACGCGACCTGGGGCAGGATGACCCCGAAGTAGGAATCCAAGAGACCTATGGTCCGGATCTGCAAATACAGCGGAAGGATCGCGACCGCGAGGGGGAACAGCAGGCCCAACATGAAGTAGTTGCGGAACAGCTCCCTCCCCCGGAAATTGATCCGGGACAGGGCGAAAGCCGCCATGACGCAGATGATGAGGGTGATGGTGACCGTGAACCCCGCGATTATGAGGGAGTTGCCGAGGGCCCGCCAGAAGGAACCGAGCGTGCCGTTCAAGAGGCCCGAATAATGCTTGGTCAGCACTGGATCGGGTAGGCTCAAGGGCGCCGTCATGAGCTGGCCCATGTCCTTCATGCCGCCGATCACCGCCAAATAAAGGGGTACGAGAACGATGAGGGACAGGGCTACGCAAAACGCGTACTGAACGATGCGGGAGAGAAACCGCTGCTTGGAATACGATCGGATCATACTGCTACCTCGTCTCCGTACGGGTGACTTGCCGGTTGTAGATCACGCTGAACGTGAGGCAGATCAGGAAGATGGTGACGGCGACCGCGCTGCCGCCGCCGATGTTGAAGCGCTGGATACCGAACTTATACAGGTACGTAACCATGGTCTCGGCAGCGTTCACCGGATCTCCCTTGCCCATGGCCCAGATCACGTCGAAGACCTGGAAGGAACCCACGACCGAGAAGAAAACCGAGATGAAGATGGTCGGTTTGAGCAGAGGAAGGACGATGCGGCGCGTCGTTTGGCCTTCGGAAGCTCCGTCGATCTTGGCGGCTTCCCTGACCTCGTCGGGAATTTCCTGGAGGCCGGCGATGAGGATGGACATGTGGAAACCGAAGTATTTCCAGATGATCACCACCATGATCGCGCCCAGGACAGTCGCCGGAGTGCCGAGCAGGGTCGGCGGCTCCACTCCCGGCGCGACGAACGCGTAGATAGCCTTTACCAGTCCGTATTGCGGATGGTAGATGAATTGCCAGAGGACGCCCGAAATGACCTCGGAGAGGACGTAGGGCAGGAAGAAGAAAGTCCTGAACAGGACGGCGAGTTTGAACTTGCCGCTGCCGATTATGAGCGCGGCGTAGAGCGCCAGGGGTATCTCGACGAGCAAAGAGACGACCACGACGATGGCGTTGTTGGTGAGCGCCTTGTGGAAGATCGGGTTTTTGAGGAGGACTTGGAAGTTGCGGAGGCCGCGGAACTCCTCGAGCGGGCCGAGCCCGTTCCATTTGTACAGGCTGAAGATGGCGGCCTGAAAAACGGGCACGATGACGAAAACGGTGAAAAGGATCAGGGCCGGTCCCAAGAGAAGCGTCAAAAGAAGAAAGCGACTCGGTTTCTTGGTCATTGTCGTTCCCGTGAGTGAAGTATAAACCGCCGCCCGCGGTCGCGGTACGCGGGCGGCGGTCCGGCCCGAGGATTTCCGGGGGCGGACATTTTTTAATTATT
>JAEXTK010000197.1 GCA_023406985.1 Spirochaetota bacterium
GCTCCCGACGACCCCGCCGCCGCCGGAGGCGCCAGCGCCGGAAGCGCCGCCCGGCCCGCCCGAGGGCGGCTCGAAGAGGCCCTCGACCTTCTCCGCGCTCATGCCCGCCCCGTCGTCCCGGACTTCCAGGCGCACGAATTCCCCCTCCCGCCGGGCCGAGACCACGATGGTGCCGGAGGGGCGGCCGCGGAGGCCGTGGAGGATGGCGTTCTCCACGAGGGGCTGGAGAAGCATGGTCGGGATGCCGGCGCGGGCGAGCGCGGGGTCCGCCTCCACCTGGTATTCGAAGGAATCGCCGAACCGGATCTTCATGATGTACACGTAGCTTTCCAGGTTCTTGAGCTCGTCCTCCAGGGCAAAGACGGTGTCGTCCGCTTGGAGGGTCTCCCGCATGATGCGGGTGAGCGCGGTCGTCATCCGCTTGATGGAATCCACCTTCGCGATGGACGCCATCATGCCGATGGCGTTGAGGGTATTGCAGATGAAGTGCGGGTTGAGCTGGAAGCGGAGCGCCTCGATCTCCGTCTTGGTCCGCTCCTTCTGCTCGGCGACGATCTGGCGCGTGAGGGAATCGATGCGGCCGACCATCACGTTGAACGCCGAGCCGAGGGCGCGGAACTCGGCCGGCCCCTCCACGGTCGCGCGGACGGAGAAGTCGCCGTCCGACACCTTGCCCATCTGGGCGATCACCGACCGCAGGGGGTTCACGATGTCGGAGAAGAAGGACTGCGTGTAGAAGACGAAGAGGAGGGTCACGAGGGCCAGGGCGAGGTAGACGTAGCGCATGATGAGGTCCACGTTCCGCGTGAAGGTCCTGAGCGGGATGGCCTCCACGAACTTCCAGCCGACGCTCTCCATGCCCGACTCGATGACGAGGTACTTCCCGCCGAAGGCTTTCTTCACGTCCGCGAAGGGCTTCCCGACGGCTGTCCGGTCCGCGCCCAGGATGACGGTCCCCGCGCGGTTGACGAGGTAGCCGCGATCCCCGCCCTCCCCCGCCGCGGCCAGGCGGTCCAGGAGGGGGATGCGGAAGGACACGAGGATCGAGGAGACGCTCGACTTCTTGGCGTCGGACGACCGCGGGCGCACGGCCATGGACAGGACGGGCGGCTTCTCCACCGCCCCCGGCAGCACGGAGACGTCGTCCAGGCACCACACCTCGCCCGCCGGGCGCTCCGGATCGGAGGACAGCCGCCGCGCCAGGTCGAAGTCCACTGCGGTGGTGGGATAGTTCGAATATTGGAAGTGGGTGCCGTCGGGGAAGAAGAGGAAGACGGACCCGATGCGGCTCGTGATGCGGAAGAACCACGACACGCTCGTCTCTATGCCCTTGGCCGCCGCGTAGCGCGTCTCCGCGTCGGTCGCCCCCGTGTACGACCGCGCGTGCTCCAGCAGCACGGCGTCGTTCATGAGGGCCGAGGTGAACAGGGCGAAGGACATGGCCTCCGTATCCAGGCTCTGCGCCGTCCGCGCCGCCGCCTCCGTGGTCCGCTCCCGCGCGATCCGCACGGCCTCTTCCCTGAACAGGAACGAGAGCACGAGTATGACCGCCGCCACCGGAATCGCGACGAGCAGGAAGAACGCGGCCATGTGCTTGCGTACCAGCGTGGCGCCAAACATTGACGACAGGATAGGGCCTGGACCTGCGATCGGTCAATGCTCGGGGCTATCAGGGGGAGGGGAGGACGTGCAGGGGGAGGGAGGGAGGAAAAGGTAGAGAAGGAGGAGGAAAGGGAGGCTCTTGGGAAAGCGAAGGGGGGAACGGAGCCGGGGGAGGGCGTGGCGGCTTTGCGTCGTTGCGTGAGGAATAAGAAGGGGCGTGCCCCTCGCTGCGCTCGGGTCGGGCCCTCTGCGAGTAGTCCTCGTCCTTCGGACTGCGGGCTACTCGCGGCGGTCCCTCACGCGGGCGGGGACGTGATAGCTAAACGGGTGAGGCGCGGAAATCAACCTTCTCAATAGGATATTTTTTTCGGCGTCGATCCTCATCGACTCTCATAGATTCATATCGGATATTGCCGACTCCTAACTACTCGGTTAGTATGATGTGGATTCTTATGAAGCACCGAATGAGGTCCTCATGGTGCGATCTTGCAAGGACTTACAATGGCTGAACCCTGGGTTTCTGTGGATGAAGTCTCGAGCCACCTCGGCGTAGCCAAGGACTCGGTATACCGCTGGATTGAGCAGAAGGCTCTGCCGGCTCACCGGGTCGGCAGGCTTTGGAAGTTCAAGCTATCGGAGATCGACGAATGGGTCCGCGTCGGTGGAGCTGGCCAGGACGAACCTGACCAGGGCAAGGGGAAGCGCTGATGGCTATCAAGAAATCCGACCTCTATTCTTCTATTTGGGCTTCATGTGATGAGCTGCGTGGGGGTATGGATGCCAGCCAGTACAAGGATTACGTACTGTTCATGCTGTTCATCAAGTACATCACCGACAAGTACGGCAACAGCAACGATTTTGCCCCGCCCGTCATAATACCTAAGGGTGCGAGCTTCAGGGATATGATAGCCCTGAAGGGCAAGAGCGACATAGGCGACAAGATCAACACCCAGATCATTCAGCCGTTGATTGACGCCAACGCACGACTAGCCCGTAGCGACTTCCCCGACTTCAATGATCCGAACAAGCTCGGGGAAGGTCAGGCGATGGTCGATCGCCTAACTCGCTTGATCGGCATCTTCGAGAAGCCGGAGCTCGATTTCTCGCAGAATCAAGCCGACCAAGATGACCTCCTCGGTGATGCTTACGAGTACTTGATGCGTCACTTCGCCACCGAGAGCGGAAAGAGCAAGGGGCAGTTCTATACCCCCGCCGAAGTGAGCCGCATCATCGCCCAGGTTATCGGAATCTCGCCGCGGAATACCAAGGCGGCGACCACCGCGTACGATCCCACCTGCGGGTCCGGATCGCTGCTGCTCAAGGTAGCCGCGCAGGCGGGAAAGCGCATCACGCTCGAAGGGCAAGAGATGGATGTGACCACCGCTGGTCTTGCCCGTATGAACATGATCCTGCACGATTTCCCTACGGCGAACATACAGCAAGGCAATACACTCGCCGCGCCTAAGTTCAAAGAAGGGGAGGGCCTGCGCACCTACGACTATGTGGTCGCCAATCCACCCTTCTCGGTGAAAACCTGGAGCGTGGGCCTCACTTTGGGCGAGAGCGGCAAGGGAGACCCCTACCAGCGTTTCTCCTGGGGCCTGCCGCCCGCCAAGCAGGGCGACTATGCCTTCCTGCTTCATATCATTCGCTCGATGAAAGGTTCGGGCAAGGGCGCCTGCATCCTGCCGCATGGCGTGCTTTTTCGCGGCAACGCCGAGGCAACCATTCGTCAACAGCTTGTGCGCTCCGGCATCCTCAAGGGAATCATCGGTCTGCCCGCCAACCTTTTCTACGGTACCGGTATCCCCGCCTGCATCTTGGTGCTCGACAAAGAAAACGCCGCCGCCCGCAAGGGCGTGTTCATGATCGACGCAAGCAAGGGTTTCATCAAGGATGGGAACAAGAATCGGCTGCGCGAGCAGGATATCCACCGCATCGTGGATACATTCTCCAAGCTGGCCGATGTGCCCCGTTATGCACGCCTTGTACCCTTGGACGAGATTGCCGACCCGAAGAACGACTACAATCTTAACCTGCCGCGCTACATCGATAGCACGGAGCCGGAGGACCTGCAGGACATCGATGGTCATTTGCGCGGCGGCATTCCGCAGCGCGATCTCGACGCCCTTGGCGACTACTGGCAGGTGCTGCCCGCAGTGCGCAACGCGCTCTTCAAATCCGCTGGGCGCTCCGGTTACGGCGCACTAAAGCTTCCGATTGCCAAAGTAAAGTCGGCAATCCTAAGCCACTCCGAATTCTCTGCGTTCAAGGAGATGGCCGAGAAGCAATTCGATCTCTGGCGCAACAAGGCAAGGAAGCATCTTGCTTCCTTTGATAAAGACGCACCTCCCAAAGCTCTCATCGCGACTATCGCGGAGGACTTGCTCGTCACCTTCCGGGAAGTACCGTTGCTCGACGCCTACGATGTCTACCAGCATCTGATGGACTACTGGGCCTTAACCATGCAGGATGACGCCTATCTCATCGCCGCCGAGGGGTGGATAGCGAAGACAGCGCGTATCGTCGAAATCGACAAGAAGGGCAAGGCTAAGGATAAAGGCTGGACCTGTGACCTCATCCCGAAGTCATATATCATCGCGCGCTACTTCTCTAAGGAACAGGCCGCACTTGACGCTACGCAGTCCGAGCTGGAAGCAACCACCGCTAGTATCGCGGAATTGGAAGAGGAGCATGGGGGCGAAGAAGATGCACTCGGCGCGCTGGATAAGATAGCAAAGGTCGAGGTCAAGGAGCGTTTGAAGGAGATCAAGGGCGACAAGGAAGCGAAGGCCGAGGCTGCGGTACTCAAGCGCTGGCTGGAACTTTCCGAGAAAGAAACGGTCTTGAAGCGAACTCTTAAGGAACAAGATGCAGCGCTTGACAAGCTGGCGTATGAGAAATACCCGAAGCTCAGCGAGGTCGAGGTACAGAAGCTTGTCATCGACGACAAATGGATGGCGCAGCTCGTCGGAAATCTGAAGAAAGAGCTGGATCGCGTGTCGCAAACCCTCACCGGCCGTATTCGCGAGCTGGCCGAACGGTATGCTACCCCGCTTCCGACGCTGGTGGATGAGTTGGCGACGCTCGCCGCACGGGTAGACGAGCACCTCGCGAAGATGGGGGCGTCATGGAAGTGAAGCCCGGCTACAAAGAGACGGAAGTGGGGGTTATTCCAGAGGACTGGGAAGTAGAGTCGCTCGGGCAACTCTTCTCTTTCTCAAACGGTGTCAATGCGGATCGGGGAGCCTATGGCCAGGGGTTTCGCTTTGTTAACGTACTGGAGCCGATCACATACTCACACCTCCATGGCCCAGAGATCACTGGTCGAGTGACACTTCCTGACTCAGTGGCAACAACCTATGCCGTCAAGAGAGGTGACGTTCTCTTCAATCGTACATCAGAGACTGATACTGAACTTGGTCTGGCTGCGACATATCTAGGGACGGAGCAAATCGTTTTCGGAGGCTTTGTGATCCGGGGGCGACCAGTAGATGAACGATTTGATCCAGTATATTCCGGGTACGCTTTGCGATCACCAGCAATTCGCTTACAGATCATCCCCATGGGGCAAGGAGCGATCCGCGCGAACATAGGTCAACAGAATCTAAAGCAAGTAATTGCTCCGATCCCGCCTAGACCTGAACAAGTGGCCATCGCTTCGGCCTTAAGCGATGTGGATGCACTTCTAGCAGGACTGGACCGTCTCATCGCAAAGAAGCGAGATCTCAAGCAAGCCGCCATACAGCAACTCCTTACGGGCAAGACGCGCCTGTCTGGATTTCATGGCGAGTGGGAAGTGAAGAGTTTGGGGGAGATCGGTACATTCCTGAAAGGAAGCGGTGTCAAAAAAGATCAGGCCCGGAGTGGACACTTGCCCTGTATCCGTTATGGTGAGATCTACACACATCACAATGACTACATCAGGTCTTTTACTTCATGGATATCGCCAGAGATTGCGGCTACAGCGACTAGATTGAAGCAGGGCGATCTCTTGTTTGCTGGTTCTGGCGAAACTAAGGAGGAGATTGGTAAGTGTGTGGCGGTCATCGAGGACTGCGAAGCGTATGCCGGTGGTGACATCGTGATCCTACGCCTCATTGATGCTCATCCTATGTTTATGGGCTATTACTGCAATACCACACTAATCAATGCTCAGAAATCAAGCAAGGGACAGGGTGATGCTGTTGTACACATCAGCGCAGCGGCACTTGCCAGCATTCAAGTAACACTCCCGCCGCGCTCTGAACAAGTCACCATCGCCGCGGTCCTCTCCGACATGGATGCCGAGATTAACGCCCTCGAAGCTCGCCGTGACAAGACCCGAGCCCTCAAACAAGCGATGATGCAGGAGCTGCTCACCGGAAATATCCGACTGGTCCAACCAGCCGTGACGGCGAAAGTTGAAACACAAGATGGGACGCGCACGAATATCCACTTCAAGCGTAGTGTGCTTGCTGCTGAGATTATTTCTCAGCTACACAACGAGCCAACCTTTGGTCACGTAAAGCTCGAGAAGATGATCTTCCTAGTTGAACATCTGTGCGAGGTCGATACAGGGTCGACCTACCATCGACATGCCGCGGGACCCTATGATGGCAAGGCCTTGCGCTCCATAGACAGCCAGATCAAGAAGCAGAGATGGTTTAGGGCAGAATACCAGGGCAAGGGCTTTCGATATATACCGATGGATCGAACCGGAGATCACGCGCAATACTTTGAGCGATACTTCTCTGCCATACGCGAGCAATTCAATGGAATAATCGCCAAGTTCAGGACATTCAACACGGAGCGTTGCGAAATCGTTGCTACGCTCTATAGTGCTTGGGATGACTTAATTCGACAGGGCAAGGCAGTCTCGGATGACGCGATCCTGATCGAAGTACTGGAAAGATGGCATGAATCCAAACAGCGCATTCCCAAGGATCGTTGGTTGAAGGCCCTCGATTGGATGCGGGATAACCGCCTGGTACCTCGCGGAGGCGATCATACCTATGTCAAATAACACGTACATGCATTCCGCTGAGAAGATGATGAAGCCGATACTCCTAAGGGGGCTCCCATGATAAAGACACTGCATATACAAGGTTTCAAATCCATAAGCAATCAGGCTCTGGAATTGGGACGCGTGAACTGCCTGATCGGGGCGAACGGTGTCGGAAAGAGCAACGTCCTTGAAGCATTGGGAGTCCTTAGCGCGGCGGCGAACGGGGTCGTCGATGACGAAAGTCTTTTAAGGCGTGGAGTCAGGGCAGGCCTGCCGCGTATGTACAAGAGTTCTTTCGCCACGGAGAAGACTCCTGTTCACATTGCTCTGAGCGCCGAGGGGACTCGTGGCGAGCTGTATCGTGTGTCCCTGCTTAATCCTCTTGAGTCCCCTGAACCGGCTTGGTCCTATAAGACGGAACTCCTTCGGGATGGGAATGAAGACATTGTATCGGATGGGATACGTAACAAGAAGAACTTGAACCCAAAGGCGGGCTTAGCGGCGCTTCGGAAGGTGGAGATTTCACCGGAGAATCCTGCAGCCGCACTTATGGCACGGCTCCAGGAATATGCGATTTATTGCCCGAACACACCAATACTGCGTGGTGTCGCCCAGGACCTGCAATCACGCAGCCCTGTCGGGCTGAATGGCGGATCGCTTGCCGACGGCTTCGCGGAACTACGGAAAGCATTCCGGGACACCGAAGAGCTGACCCCGTACGATCAGCTCCTGGAACTCATCGACTGGGTTTCGGACATCCAGACAACCAGCCAAGGGATCAACCTGCTCTCTCCCAAAGTTCCTCGAACGAAGCTCATGCTTAAGTTCACAGACCGCTTCATGAATGCGAGTCGCAACGAACTTACCGCCTACGATGCGAGCGAAGGTGCCTTGTATATCATCTTCTGCGCGGTTCTATGCCTGTTACCCATCTCTCCGCGCCTCTTCGCTGTGGACAACCTCGATCAGGCACTCAATCCACGCTTAGTGACTGGCCTAGTCTCCCGATTGTCTCCTTGGCTCAAGCAGAACGGCCCTGACCGTCAAATCATCTTCACTGCCCACAATCCTGCGGTTCTCGATGGACTCGACATCGCCGATCCCGATGTTCGCCTTTTCGCGGTGGAGCGAAACAGCGAGGGAATGACGACCATTCGCCGCGTCGAGCTTAGTCCTGACTTGCTCGCGAAGAACAAGGACTATCCACTGTCACGTCTGTGGATGATGGGGACTTTGGGAGCCGTCCCGAATGTCTGAGCTGCGCATCGCCCTGGTGGCGGAGGGCAAAACAGACTACGAAGTCATCAACGCCGCCCTTCGGGCGATACTCAGTCGCTCCTTCGTGCTCACCATGCTCCAGCCAGAGGCCACGAGGCCAGAATTCGGCGGCGGTTGGGGCGGGGTCCTCAAGTGGTGCCGCCAGGCGGCAACATCCGGCTGCGCGTCCCTTGATAGTTACCCGCCAGTGTCTGGCTTCGATCTCGTGATCATTCATGCCGATGCAGACGTTGCATCGGATAGATATTCCGCTTGTGGTTGCGAGGTTGAAGAAATAGCGGCTAGCGTAGGCTGGAACGCATTGCCCTGTGCCCAACCTTGTCCACCGCCCTTACCTACCGTTGAACTCCTTGAGCAAACAATTGCAGGATGGTTGGGAGAAATAGCTGTTGGCACAAGAACGATATTCTGTATTCCCTCGAAATCGACTGGTGCGTGGCTCGCAGCCGCCTGCTTCCCGTCTACTCATACGATATTGCAAGGCGGAGAATGCGACCTGAATCTTGAGGATAGACTATCTAAGCTAAAGATCGGCGAACGAATCAAGAAGACGACGATGCAGTACCGCGAGAAGGCTCCGCTGGTGAGATATAATTGGTCCAAGGTTAAGGCCGAGTGCTCGATCGCCGGACGGTTCGAATCGCTCGTTCTATCCATTATCCCAGGTAATTAAAAGGGAGGCGCCTGTGCCTGAGTTGCCCCGCTCCGAGCGCAAGACGCAGAACCGAGTAATCGACCTGTTCACCAATCCATCACGTTCTGACAACCTCGGCTACCGCTATCTTGGTGAGTGGAACAAGCGGGAGAACAACCGGGCCATCGAGACGGGATTGCTGCGCGACAATTTGATGGCTCGTGGCTATTCCTCCGCACATATATCCGCAGCGCTACAAAGACTGGAGACAGCCGCGGACTCGACGGGCATCACGCTCTACCAGACCAATCTACGCACCTACCAGCTCATACGTTACGGCATCCCCGTCCAGATCGCCGTAGGTCAAGCGCACGAGACTGTTCATCTCGTCGACTGGGAACATCCTGAGAAAAACGACTTCGCGTTAGCTGAGGAAGTGACGTTGAAGGGCGGCTATGAGCGCCGACCCGATATCGTTCTCTACCTCAACGGTTTGGCTATAGCGGTGCTAGAGCTGAAGCGTTCCTCGGTTGAGCTTGCTGACGGTGTGCGACAGCTGATCACCAACCAGGAAGAGATCTTCAATATGGGTTTCTTCAGCACGGTGCAGCTTGTGTTGGCGGGCAGCGATTCTCAGGGGTTGCGCTACGGTACTATCGGTTCGCCGGAGCAGTTCTTCGTTGAGTGGAAGGATGAAGCTGTTGCAGACACTCATCCTATTTCCGGAGCGCTCCTAGATCGACCGATTGCCCAACTCTGTAACAAGAGCAGGCTACTCGACCTCGTCCGCAACTTCATCATCTTCGACGCTGGCCACAAAAAGGTGCCACGGCCACATCAGTACTTCGCCGTCAAAGCCGCGCAGGCACGCATAGCGAGACATGAGGGTGGCGTTATCTGGCACACCCAAGGTTCGGGAAAGAGTATTCTGATGGTGCTGGTTGCCAAATGGCTCCTGGAGTACGAGAGCGCGGCACGCATCCTTGTTGTTACCGATCGTGACGAGTTAGACAAACAGATCGAGGGAGTGATGAAGAACGCTGGGGTGATCGGTACCGACTCGCCATCTCCCCGCATAACTAAGCGGGCGGAACTTGTCCAGAAGCTAGGTGACGTTTCTCCACGTCTCTTGTGCGCTCTTGTCCATAAGTTCGATCCAAGCGATCTGAACGGCCCACCGCCACCGGTCCATGGCCGCTTCTACGTCTTCGTCGACGAATGCCATCGTACCCAAGGCGGCGATATGAACAAGCAGATGAAACGCTGGATGGAAAAGGCGATCTTCATCGGATTCACCGGAACGCCCCTCCTGCGCAAAGACAAAGTGATGACGCGGGATATATTCGGTACTTACATCCATACGTACAAGTTCCACGAAGGCGTGGCCGACGGCGTTATCCTTGACCTAAAGTATGAGGCACGGGACGTACCGCAACGGCTCACCTCTCAAGAAGCGATCGATAGGTGGTTTGAGCAGAAGACCAGGAGACTCAACAATTTCCAGAAGGCGGTACTCCGCAAGCGCTGGGCGACTATGGAAGAGCTGATGAGCGCAGGGGAGCGCAAGCAACGCATCATCGCTAATATTGTCGAGGATTTCAGTCTCAAGCCGCGACTCAATAACGACCGCGGTACCGCTATCCTAGTTGCCCCGTCGATATACGACGCGTGCCATTATTTCCGGCTACTTCAGACCACGAGCTTCGGCCCGTATTGCGGAATCATCACATCCTACGAGCCAAACCACAATGCCATCTCCCGTGAACCTCCGAACAGTGACGAACGCTACAAGTTCGACACGTATAAGGGGAATGAAGAACGAAGGATAGCAGGCGTTCTATCCGCAGGTCAGACTACCAAGCAGTATGAGGACGAGGCAAAACGGCGCTTCATCGAAGAGCCCGCGAACATGAAACTGTTAATCGTAGTCAGCAAATTGCTCACCGGGTTTGACGCGCCGAGCTGTACCTACATCTACCTCGACAACGAGTTGCGTGACCACAACCTCTTCCAGGCGATCTGCCGTACGAACCGCCTCGATGGCGAGGACAAGGATTACGGACATATCGTCGACTTTAAGGAGTTGTTCGGCGAAGTTGAGGAGGCGATAGCAGTCTATAGTTCAGATGAACTTGATATCGACGAGGGGGACGGCGGCGATAACAACATCCATCTTAAGGACTGGCTAGCCGAAGGGAAGAAAAGGCTCGACGAAGCACGGGAAGTCCTTCGGTATCTGTGCGAGCCTGTCGCTCTGCCACGCGAAGTGGAGCACTTCCTCCTCTACTTCTGCGGCAATGCGGCGAATCCAAACGCGCTCGGTGAGACAGAGACACTGCGCATCTCGTTCTATAAAGCGGTAGCCGTATTCGTCCGGGCCTTCGCGGCCATCGCCCAGGATCTCACCGAAGCCGGGTACTCAGAAGCCGATGCAACTGCTCTACAGAGAGAAGTCGAATTCTACAGCGAGATTCGGTCCGCAATAAAGAAGCATTCGGGTGAGGAACTCGATATCAAGCCTTATGAAGCGGACATGCGCCACCTATTGAATACGTACGTCCAAGCCGATCCTGCATCTGATCTTGGAGAGTTGGGAGAGTTGTCTTTGACCGAGCTCATAATAAAGACAGGTATCCACGACGCCATTGCCAAAAAGCTCAACGAGAAAGGCAAGCTCACGAGGAATGCTATAGCGGAAGGAATCATAAATAACGTCAGGAAGACCATTATCAGGGACCAACTTACAGATCCTCGGTTTTATGAGCAGATGTCGAAGCTCCTCGACGACCTGATCAAGCAGAGCCGAGCGGATACAGCTGCATATGAAGAGTTCCTCCGAAAGGCCGAGGCGTTGGTTAAGCAACTTGCATCGAAAGAGCCCGAGGATGGCATCCCCGCCGTACTGCGTGGCAAACGTGAGGTGATAGTGCTTTACAACAACTTGCCTAAGATAATGAAAGGCAAGGATGGAAGCTCTGGCTGGATAGCTGAACCGGATGATGAATACGGAGATGGACGGATTAGGTTAGCGCTCGAGATCGACCGCGTGATGCGCGAACGGGCTCCCGCTGGTTGGAAGGGAGACCAAGCTAGAGAGGCTCAGGTTCTCAATGCCCTCTTCCCCCTTCTCAATCGCAACCGAGAGGCGACACTTGCACTCTTTGAGATCATCAAGAACCAGCCGGGGTATTGATGGCAGAGACTATCAAGATCGGTGAGATCCTCATCACCTTGACGTACAAGAACATCAAACATGCCCATCTTTCGGTTCATCCACCGCTTGGTAGGGTTAGCATGGTCGTCCCTACTGGTACTCGCCTGGATGTTGCTCGAGCCTATGCGATTTCAAAGATCGGATGGATACGGCAACAACAATCAAGACTGCAAGGTCAGGCGAGGGAGACGCCCCGCCAATTCATCGAGCGGGAGAGTCACTATTTATGGGGCAGACGATATCTATTGTTCATTGTTGAGGAGGATACGAAGCCGTCAGTGCGTCTCAATCACCGTCGGATTACTCTTACAGTCCGCCCTGGAAGCAGCAAAGCTAAGCGTGCGGAAGTTATGCAGGAATGGCAGAGGGATCTGCTCCATGAAATTGTTCCTACGCTTATCAAGCGATGGGAGCCGCGGCTTCACGTGACGGTGTCAAGTTACTTCCTTCAACGAATGAAGACGAAGTGGGGAGGCTGTAACCACAGAGCGGGGAACATTCGACTCAATACTGAGCTCGTGAAAAAGCCTAAGGATCTTCTGGAGTATGTGGTAGTCCATGAAATGCTACACCTAGTCGAACCTACTCATAGTGAACGCTTCATTGAACTCCTGGATGAACATTATCCCGAGTGGCGTGAGGCCCGCGCCGAACTCAACGCCCTCCCTCTCTCCGCTGAGAAATGGAGTGAATAAGGCATCAGTGTTTACCCTGACTCGAACGGAGCGTCCAGGAGACGAGACCGAAGTTCTCCTGATGTTCATATCCGGCTCCTTGGCTTTTATTGTTATTACCGGGACCTCGATTGCACCGCATGAATGGGAGACAACGAACTTTGCGTCTCAAGTATACCATTATACGAGGTGGCTTCCCCACCGCCAGGCGCAACCAACGCTTCCCCTCGCGACGACCACGCCGCCCCACCTCGTGGTCTCCCTGCAGCTGCCTATTCCCAGCCGCTCCCGCCTCTCCACCCCCCATACCTTCCCCTTTCGCTATTTTTTTACACATTCTCCTGAAATCCCCTCTCTCGCGTGTTATGTTTGTTAAAAACACCATAGCCAGGCAGCACGTAGATATGGACCCCGTGTATGCGTCGCGCGTATGCGCGATAGATCATAATGTGGAGGTTCTCTATGGCGGCTCAGAATCTGGTATCGGCGACCCTCAGTGCGGAAGCGAAGTCGGACATCCTGGCCAAGATCGCGGAGATCAAGGGGCAGCTCACCTTCCTCACCTCGATGAGCAGCGAAGATATCCATGGCCTCTTCAAGGTCGGCAACAACTTCGCCCCATTCCTGGACAAGGCACGGGATGCGGTCAACGTGAATCCCGATATCATGCCCCGCGTGTTCAGCCTGGATGAGTTCAACCGCGACTATCTCCTCCTCAAAGATTTGACCGCCATCGGCAACCAACTCAAGCAACTCTCGGACGGCGTCCAAAACACCCTGCAGGCCGTCGGCTCCGATGCGATGGCCGAGGCGCTCGAAGTCTACGCCGCCGTCAGGCGCCACGCGGACAAGATCCCCGGCCTCAAGGTGACCGCGAACGACATGAGCGCATTCTTCAAGAAACAGAAGCACAAAGCCGTTTCCGCCGAGGCCTGATCCGCCTGCGCCCCCACGGACCGCGCGTCGGAGCGCGCACGGTCCGCCTTCCGTTTGGTCTCCCGATCCTTCCAGAACGTGCCCCGCATCCTCGCGATGGTGAGCGCCACCTTCTCGAGAGTGGGACGCACTCTCAAGTGAGTGACCGGCACTCTCACGAGAGTGGCGCGCACCTTCCGGAGAATGGCCGGCACCTTCATGAGAGTGACTGACACCTTCCCGAGAGTGACCAACACGCTCACGAGCGTAGACGCACCCCTTCGGAGAGTGAACAGCACCTTCCCGAGAGTAACGCGGACCTTCCGAAGAGTGGCGGGCTCAATCCAGAGAGTACCTAACAGTATCGCGGAAATGGAGGAACCGCTCTCGTAAGTGACGCACACTTCGGGGAAGTAAAAATCATGTCCACCTCCCTTTCTCGCTGCCCCCACTCGGAAGTCATGACTAGTCATCTTTCCTATAGCGATGACCGGACCGTGTACCCAGAGAGACGCGAAGACGGCAGACATTACACTTCAACCCATCTCGCAGGCGAGTGGTCACCGCTTGATGGTTTGCAAGAGTGAGCCAGCCGAGCAAAGTAAAAAATGTTAACTAAAAGTTATGAAATAGGTTTATACTGCCCACAATATCGGTCTTGCCAAACATCCTGTATTCAGACCAGCTCCTTTGGAGCCAGTAGGGTTTGGAGAAATGGATTGCAAGCTATGCGAATCGGCTAACCCCACCGACAGCGGGAGGACGACGTCTAGCAGAAAGGCGCAGCCAGCGACGAAGATAATGAATAGGATAAGATATGCGGCCCTTGCGGGCGCGTTAATAAAGTCGGAATTTCGGAAATATAGAGGTAATCATGAAAACAATCCTCGAACGTATAGATTTCGGTAACGAAGCTAGTGACGACGTAGAATACGAAGACCCTAAACAGTATTTTGTTTCATTGCCAGAATTGGAAAGTTTATATGACTATGTTTGGAGGAATGAAATGCACCAACTAACAGATACTCATTTATCACAAACTTTCAAAATCGCATTTAGCACCTGCAATACAACTTGGAATAAAATCATGAGCAGAAAGATAGTTTGTCACCTTGTGGTAGCCATCTCAGTTATAGCCTTTATGGGATGCTCCGACCCTGTTTCGCATACCACTGACGCCCCGACGGATACCGTCATCACTATTTCGGCAATATCTGGAGTGACGGTACCAGCTATTGAAACTACGCCGGCAACTAGCATTACCGAGAATGAACAATATACTGGCACGATAAGCTGGAGCCCTGAAGTCAACGGAACCTTTGCGGCAAGCACCGTATATACAACGACCATCTCATTAACAGAAAAACCTGGTTACACACTGAAGGGGGTAGTTTTCAACTTCTTTAAGGTGGCGGGGGCTACGAACACATGGCACTCAACAAATTCCGGCGTCATTAATGCATATTTCCCACGTACATTAGGTGCGCCGGTCAGCGATGGTTCTTCTGTCAACATAGGTATACTCAAGGCGGTCCAAGGCGGCAACTTCAACCATGAGAGTGCAATTGATAGTTCGGTAAGTAGTTTTCGCATTAGCCAACATGAAATAACTGGAGAGCAGTATGCCGCAGTGATGGGTGTTGCCGACCCGAGCTATTTTGCCAGCATTCCCAATAATCCCGTTGAGAGCGTGACATGGTTTGATGCTGTTGAATTCTGTAATAAGTTGAGCGCGCTTGAGGGCTTGACTGAAGTCTATACTATAAATGGCCGGATGCCGGCCGCGGGTTACCCCATTACTAATGCAACAGTAAGCGCCAACTGGAGCGCAAATGGCTATCGGCTGCCGACAGATGCCGAGTGGCAGTTCGCAGCGCAAGGTGGGAATGATACCAACCACTATACTTATGCGGGATCCAACACTATCGATAACGTAGCGTGGATGACTACAAATTCAGGCAATACTACTCACTCCGTGGGCGGAAAGATTTCGAACGAACTAGGCCTTTACGATTTGAGCGGGAATGTCGAAGAATGGTGTTGGGATTGGTATGACCTATATCCTTCTTCTATCCTTCTTGACTACCGAGGAGCCGATTCGGGAATGTACCGCATCACTCGCGGTGGCAATTGGTACTCCACTGAGCAGTTCTGCGATGTGGCTGACCAACATGTCGCATATCCATACTATCAGAGTAGTAAGGTTGGATTTCGGGTCGTTCGCCCCTGACGCACCCAGAGGGTCAGACCCCTCTTTGACGCAGAGTAATTGATGTTCGATCGCCCGGAGGGTCAGACCTCAATATATTACTCATCGCTCACCCGCCAGAAGGCGGTGAATCTCTAGATAACGCCAATCCGCTACGCGGAACGGGCTTGCCGGCTAGGCGAAATGTCGGGCGACCCCCAGGCGTATGAATGCTTCGACCTCCGCTGAACCATCCATCGATTCCGCCCGGGAGCCTCGCCTTTAGCCAGGCGAGGCTCCCGTGGCGGCTCAATCGTAGGTGACCTTCGCATTGGCCTCCATGAAGCCAATGACGGGGTTGTCGCGGCTGAAGCGCTCACGATAGGCGGGATTGGCGAAGCGCGGCATGATGAGTTCTATAGTGTCGCCCTTGGCTCCCTCGGCGGTGAAGACGAAGGAAGCGCGCTTTAGGCCGCCGAGCTTCTTGAGCTCATAGGCCTCGGGTTCGGGGAAGGGCTTGAGGAGGAGGGGGAATATGAAGCCGATGAAGACGAGGAAGGCAAAGGCGCCGCCGATGATGGAGCCGAGCTCGCCTTCCTTTAGTCCGGGGATGGCGATGAGGGCGGCGATCGCGAAGGCGAGGATGAGGAGGAAACCGACGATCGAACGCCGGGATTTGGCCCTCTTCATTCCCTTGTCGATGGCCTTGGAGCAGGAAGGGCAGATGCCGATTGGGAAGGAGTAGTCCGTGGTCGTGGTCGTGGTGTTGATCTGGCTACCTATTTGCGAACTGTCCACGTTGACGAACTTCCTCTTGAGACTACGTTCTTCGAGTCCCGAATCGGCCAGGCAGACGGGGCAAGCCTTCGGTATGGAGAAGCTCCCCGAAAGCGTGGCCTTCGAAGTTTCCTCGTCGATCGCGCATCCCGCGTGCTTGAGGATCAAGAGTTTGCTCTGCATCGCCAGGGAGGCCATCATAAGGTCGTTGAATTCCTTGGTACCCTCGATGCGCTTGATAAAGTCCGATTCCCTGTCGCCCACGTAGTCCTCCCGGTGATGAGACTGATAGTAGGAACGGTCATTTCGAAATTGCGGGAACTTTTCTCAGGACTTCGAGGTTTGACATCGTTTCCGTTTTTCGAATGGCTGCTCGCTTTTAATTTTTCCGGCAACGCCGACGCTCAAAATGGTAAGGCAGACCAATTTCTGTTGTCAACTTTGTTTTTAAACATTTCACCATCCGCTGAATCAATCAACCTTCGATTCCGGCTTGATGAAGTCCGCGATGGCTGGCAGGATGGTCGCGCAATGGGGGGGACGAATGGGCGACGCGTGGATCCATGAGGACATCGATGTAGGGGGAGTCAGGCTCCACTACCATCGGACGGGGCTTGGAGGGAAGCGTCCCATAGTGCTGACGCACGGCTTCACGGACGATGGGCTCTGCTGGATTCCGGTAGCCCGCGCGCTCCAGGGCGAATACGACGTGATCATGCCCGATATGCGCGGCCACGGGCGTTCGGCGCGGGTGAAGCCGGGAGAGCGGGTGGACATGGGCGCCGACCTCGCCGGTCTCGTACGCGCGCTCGGCCTCAAGGACCCCATCCTTTGCGGGCATTCGATGGGCGCGATGACGACCTTTCAAGCGGCTGCGCGCTTCCCCGGGATCGCGAGCGCCGTGATCCTTGAGGATCCGCCCTGGTGGATGGAGCCCTGGCCGGTCGGGAGCCCCCGGATATTCGACAATCCCTTCGTCGACTGGGCCAGGAGCCTCTCCGCCCTAAGCCTGGAATCCTTGACCGAGAGTTGCGCGAAGGACCATCCCGCTTGGCCCCAGGACCTCGTCAGAGCCATGTGCGAATCCAAGAAGGCGATGGACCCGAACATCGTGGACGCCATGGCTCCCCGCATGAACGCGGCGGAGGGGCATTGGACCACGCTCCTCGGAACCCTCGCCTGCCCGACGCTCGTAATCCGGGCCGACTCCGCCCTCGGCGGCATCGTTACGCCCGAGGTGGCCGAGAAGATACGCGAGCTCAATCCCCGCGTGCGGGTCGTCAAGATCGAAGGCGTCGGGCACCTCGTCCGCTTCGATGCCTTCGAGGCTTTCATGAAGACCCTGAGGGCGTTCCTGGACGGGCTCGATTAGGATCGAAGCCCCCGCCGGGACGGGCACGAACCAGTCCTCGTAGGGGGGAGGGAGCTGAATGCGACGAATACGAATCCCGGGTCGTTCCGCATGGACAAAGGGTCCCGCGCCGGGATATTATCGCCTCCACTTTGGACACGCGATATGAGAAAGGGTAAGAAACTCTCGCCCGCGCTGGTAGCGGTCCAAAGGACCGACGAGCACGCGGTAGAACGCCACGCGGCGTGCCTCTCGCGGCTGCGCGAAGGTCCGATCGAGCTCCTCTTTCTGGGAGATTCGATCACGCGGCGCCTGTCGGACGTGGGCGACCTTTGGAAAAGGTACTTCGGCGCGTACGCGGCGGCGAACTTCGGGGTCGGCTCGGACGAGACGGGGCATCTGCTCTGGCGGATCCGGAACGGCGAGCTCGAGGGCATCGACCCCAAGCTCATCGTCCTCCTCATCGGCACGAACAACGCGCCGCGCGACCGGGGCAGGGACATCGCCGAAGCCACCGAACGGATACTCCGCGTGATCAGGCGCAAGTGTCCGGCTTCGCGCATCCTGCTCCTCGCGCTCCTTCCGCGCGGCCCGAGCCGCGGCGAGGGGGAATGGAGTCCCGCCGACGCCAAGACCGCCCGCGCGATCCGCCGGGCCAACCGCATCCTCGCCCGCCGCGTCTCCGAGCGGCGCATCGGCATCTCGAACCTCTGCTACGTCGACCTCGGATCCCTCTTCCTGGACGGCCGCGGCAGGACGAGAAGCGACCTCATGCCGGACCGCTTGCACCCCGGCAGGGACGGCTTCGAGCTGCTGGCGCCCGTGTTGGCCGACCTGGTGAGAGACCTGATTTCCTGATTTCCCCGAACTCGGGCGAACTTCTCGTTCCGTCATAGGACTTTTGACCTATGGCTCCGCAGCCTAAGCGGCCGTATCCTGGAGGCGGTTCGAACACCCGAGGAGGACGCCGAGGATGGGAAACGGAAGGACGAACGTCACGAACCGTAGGAGGCGGGGACTGACCTACCGACTTAGGCGCGATGCCTTCCTGTACGCCCTCCTGGTCCTGCCCATCATCTACTTCGTGACCTTCAAATACATCCCCATGTACGGGGTCACCATCGCCTTCAAGGAATTCAACATCTTCAAGGGCGTCTGGGGCAGCCCCTGGATCGGCCTCGACGCCTTCCGCGAGATCTTCGCCATGAAGGAGTTCTACCGCGCGGTCAGGAACACGCTCATCTTGAACGGGCTGGACCTCCTGATCGGTTTCCCCATGCCCATCCTCCTGGCCCTGCTCCTGAACGAGCTCACCGCGCATAACTTCAAGCGGTTGTCCCAGACGATCCTCTACATCCCCCACTTCCTCTCGTGGGTGATCATCGCGGGCATCACGCTGCAGGTTTTCGCGCCGACCAACGGCATCATCAACAACCTGCTCCGCGCGGCGGGAGGGGAGCCCATCCCCTTCCTTACCTCCCCGTGGCACTGGATAGCCACCTACGTGGGGATCGGCATCTGGCAGAACCTCGGTTGGGGATCGATCATCTACCTCGCCGCGATCACCGGCATCAATCCGGAACTCTACGAGGCGGCCAAGGTCGACGGGGCCGGTAGGTTCCGCCGCATCTGGTACGTGACCCTGCCGGGCATCAAATCCACCATCATCATCCTCTTGATCCTGGCGGTCGGGCGGATCGCGATCATCGGCTTCGACCGGCCCTTCCTCATCGGCAACCAGATGGTCTTCGACTACTACGACGTCATCTCGACCTTCGTGTACCGGGTCGGTTTGCAATCCCAACGTTACACCATCGCGACCGCCGTCGGGCTCTTCCAGTCCGTCATCGGCCTCGTCTTCCTCTTCGCGACGAACGCCATCGCGAAGAAGGCCGGCGAGAGCGGGATCTGGTGAGGAGGCCTGAGTGATCCGGGGAAGCCGCGGCCGAGAGCGTCTCGCGCAAGCCTTGTTCGTAACCGTCACGACGCTGCTCGTGGTCGTCTGCGTACTGCCGATCATCAACGTGGCCGCCGTCTCCTTGAGTTCGAACTCCGCCATCCTGGCCTCCAAGGTCACCTTCTGGCCGGTCGAGTTCAGCCTCCAGTCCTACCTCGCGCTCTTCGGCGACAAGTCGATGGTGCGTTCCCTCATCTTCACCGCGGGCCTCACGGCCCTTTCCGCTGCGGTCTCCATGACGCTGTCGGTGTTCGCGGCCTACGCGCTCACGAAGAAGCGGCTCCTCGGCAGGGATTTCTTCCTCTTCCTCATCGTGATCACCATGTATTTCTCCGGCGGGCTCATCCCCGACTACCTGCTCGTGCGGGATCTCAAGCTCCTCAACACGATCTGGTGCCTCGTGCTCCCCGGCGCCGTGAGCGCGTACAACCTCATCATCCTCAAGACCTTCTTCGCGGAACTGCCGGAAAGCTACGAGGAGTCGGCCATCCTGGAAGGGGCCAACGACGTGACCATCCTCTTCAAGATCGTCCTGCCCCTCTCCGGCCCCGTGCTCGCGACGATAGGGCTCATGTACGCGGTCGGCCGTTGGAACGCCTTCATGGACGCCCTCTTCTACATCACGAAGAGCGCCCTCTACCCGATCCAGCTCAAGCTGTACCAGATCATCGTGAACAGCACCTCGCTGGACATCCTTTCGCAGGAAGGCATCGCGGCATCGATCATACCGCCGGAGAGCATCAAGGCCGCCTGCGTGATGTTCGCGACCGTCCCCATCCTGATGGTCTACCCCTGGCTACAGAAGTACTTCATCAAGGGAGTCATGATCGGAGGCATCAAGGGCTAGAACGGACCGGACCGCAGTGCGGCGCCGGCCGTGGATACGCAAATGACCAAGAGGAGGTCGAGAATGGCGTTGAGGAAGATAGCGATCGCGCTGGCGATCGCGATCCTAGGGACAGGCGCCGCGACGGCGCAGAACAAGGTGTCCGTGGAGGCGTTCGACCGGGCGCTGCCCGGTTTCACCGCGGACGACAACTACCAGACGAAGCTTATACAGGCCCAGGCGAAGAAGGACGCCAAGCTGACCGTCACCTTCGTCACGGTCCCCCGCACCCAAGAGGTGGATAAGCTCAACATCCTCATGGCCTCGGGCGAAGCCCCCGACATCTCCTTCACGTACGCCGAGAACGTGATCACGAAGTACATCAAGGACGGCGGACTCGTCGAGCTCGGCCCGCTCCTGGACAAGTACGGCCCCAACATCAAGAAATACGCGGGTCCCGATCTCCTCGCGTACGGCCAGTGGGGCGGCAAGCAATGGGCGGTCCCGGCCAAGCGCGTCATGACCGCCGCCTTCGCGGCTTTCATCCGCAAGGACTGGCTGGACAAGCTCGGCATGCCGATGCCGAAGACCACCGACGAGTTCTACAAGACGATGGTCGCCTTCAAGCAGAAGGACCCGGGGAACACGGGCGGAAAGGTCATCCCCTTCGCCATGTGGCTGGACGAGAAGAACATCGATTGGTACGCCCACATGCTCCTGGAGTCCTTCAAGAAGCCCATCTCCGAGGAAGACCGCTACTGCCTCAACTACGAGCGCTGGGTCATCCCCGGCTACAAGGACGGCATGCGCTTCCTCAACAAGCTGTACAACGAGGGTCTCATGTCCCCCGATTTCGCCTTGGACAGGGACGGCAAGCAGTACGAGCGCGACGTCGTGCAGGGCAAGGTCGGCGCCTTCATCAACAACTACGACAACCCGTACCGGCAATCCCCCGGGTGGCAGGCCGAGCTCTCCAAGAACGTTCCGGGCGGCCTCTTCGTCCCCTTCGATCCCTTCGTGAACGCCCAGGGCAAGCACGTCAAGATGAAGTACAACCCGAACGGGCTGTTCCTGGTCGTGCCCATCTTCAACCAGAAAAACGCCGTGAACGCGATCAAGTACCTGGACTGGATGGCTTCCAAGCCGGAGCTCATCAAGCAGCTCCAGAACGGCGAGAAGGGAGTCCAGTACCTGGAGGAGAAGGACGGCATCCCGATGAGCCGCATCCCCTTCGACAAGCTTCCGGACGACAAGAAGTTCCAGTGGGCGGACTACTCCATCATCGTGAACGGCTACGACTTCGGCTCGGAAGAGAAGAACATCCAGGCCGCGTCCTTCGGCTACGCGCCCTACGAGGACTACTACAAGCAGGCCTACAAGATCGCGATGACCGACGCGCAGTTCATCCCCCGCTTCGACGTGATCATAGAGAACGAGGCGAAGTACCGGCCTACCCTCAACCAGAAGGGCGCGGACATCTTCGTGAAGACGATCGTCTGCAAACCGGCCGAGTTCGATTCTCTCTATGACTCCATGGTCAAGGAGTATATGGACATGGGCGGCCAGAAGATCGTGGACGAAAAGAGGATCGCCTACAAGGCGATGGTCGCCGCGAACGGTAAGAAGTAAAAGCGCACGAGGACCGGAGGGGCGCCCCTCTCCGGTCCCGTCATTCTTGACGGAAGGATCAGCGGATTCGACCGAGGCCGGGGACGTAGCGGCTCACGACGGATCGATACCGCTCAAGGTCGTACTCCGGCTTTTCCACGCCCGCGGGAAACGGGCGCAGGGAGAACGTCGCGAAGTAGGATAGGCAGGCGTCCTTCCACCAGACCGCCTCTTTTTCCTGTACCCCGAGGAGCGCGGCGACGCGGGAGAATCGGAACGGATCGATCCGGCCCTCGAGGCTCCGCCACGTTTTCCGCATCGCGCGTACGGCCTCCACGCCGCGCTGGTAGCGCAGACAGAGTTCGTCCCAGAGCGTCCGCCCGCTCCCGAGAAGGTGGTCCCAGCCCACATGGTGGAAATAGAGGAGGAACTCCTCGGGACAGGCGGCGCGCTCGCCGTAGACCGCGGCGAGCGGAGGCGCGTATTGGCTTACGGCGTCGCTCCCGGTAGCCGAACGGTCAAAGCCGAGGCCTTCTCCATCGGCGCGGTGGAAATAGACCGACGTCCAATCGGGCCGCCCGCCTTCTACCCATGGCCCCGGCCCGTAGTGATGGTCGCGGGCCATGATGTGGATGAGGCCGAGGGGCGTCATGTAGTCCACCACCGCTTCGCGCGAGGCGGCCATCATGCCGACGATCGCCTCCGTATCGGTTTCCCCGGTCGTGAAGGTGAGGGCCGTCCACTCCCGCGCGATATCTTGCGAGTCGCTCCCGTCGTCCCAGGCGAGGCGGCCGAACGCGAACCAGTTGGCCGCGGCGAAGGGGTGGCCGCACCAGTCGCGGTCGTCCCCGACGTTCGCTACGGCGGCTATCGCCCCGCTCTTGCGGGAACGGCCATCGATCGCGGCGGCGACCGTCGGCCCCTGCCCGTCCTGCCGCGTATCGGTCCGCAAGGTTTCCTCGAACAGGGGGCCGAGGTACGCCAGGTGCGTGGAGCAACCCAGGTATTCCTGGGTAGCCTGAACTTCCAGCGCGAGGGCCGTCTTGCGCATCGCGCCGAAAAGCGGATGGATGGGCTCGCGCGGCTGGAAATCGATGGGGCCGTTCTTCACCTGCACGATCACGTTGTCGTCGAAGGCGCCGTCCAGCGGCATGAACTCTTCGTAGGCCTGTTTCGCGCGGTCCTCGCTCACCTCGGCGCCGTACACGAAGGCCCGCCAGAGGACGATGCCGCCGTAGGGCGCGACTGCCCCGGCCAAAAGGTTCGCGCCGTCCGCGTGGGTGCGGCCGTAATCCTGGGGCCCGGGTTGGCCCTCGGAATTCGCCTTCACGAGGAAACCGCCGAAATCGGGTATCCGCTCGTAGATCCGCTCGCACCGCTCCTTCCACCAAGCGGCGACGGCCGGGGATAGGGGATCGGCGTCGGCGAGAGCGCCGAGCTCCACGGGAGCGCTGAACCGCGCGGTGAGGAAGACGCGGATGGCGTAGGGTCGGAGCTGGTCCGCTATCGCCGCCACCTTGTCCAGGTAATCCTCGCGGAGCACGAGGGCGTCGGCGTTCACGTTGACCGGGCACACCGCGTTGATGCCGACCGAGGCGTTCGCCCGGCCGAAGTCCGCGATGCGCGGCGAGACGAGGTCGGGGAGCCGGTGCCAGTCCCAGATCGAAAAACCCGCGTAGCCGCGTTCCACGGTACGGTCCAGGTTGTCCCACATGTCCAGCATGCGGAGCGGAATCGATGGGGAGGAGACGAGCTCGAAATCTTCGATCGGGCGATGGGCCTGCATGAACGCGAGGAGCCGGAAAACGCCGTAGAGAAGCCCCGCTTCGCTCTTGGCCGCGAGGATCAGCGGGCGCTGCCCTCCCCTGGCCGCGGCGCCCCGCCTTCCGATGATGAAACCCTCGTCGCCGACGCGGTCGGCCTCGTCCGCTGGGATACCGACGTCGGCCAGGGCCGGCGATCCGAGGGTACCGACGATGAGGCTCGCCCCTGCGCCGTTCCCGCCATCCCGTGCTTCGAATCGAAAGGCCTCCTCGCCGAGGAGGCCCTCGAGGCCCCGCTCGAGCTCCTCTCGGGCCGCGGCAGAGACCTCCCCATCGGCCGGGAAACGTATCGCGGAGACGAGGCCGAGATACGAAGAACGGAGCGGCTCCGCCACCCGTTCATACCTGAGCCAGAGCCGGTACCCGTCTTCCCGCTCCGCAGCCTCGCGATATGAGCGTTTCATGAGGATGATATTCTCATCCGCCATCTCCCCCGTCAAGCGCGCGGTCCCTCTGCCCCCATGGGGGTACGCGTTTGGTCCCCCGCTTGACATGGCGTACGTAATAACGTACGTTTATTGAGGGAGGCAGCTATGCCCACGTTATCCGCGAGCGACGCGAGAGCGAACCTCTATCGCCTCATCGATGAAACCAACGAAGCGCATGAGCCGGTGACCATATCGGGCAAACGGGGGAACGCCGTCCTGGTCGCCGAGGACGATTGGCGCGCCATCCAGGAAACCCTTTATTTGGTATCCATTCCGGGGATGCGGGAGTCGATCCGGGAGGGCATGAAGGAGCCGCTTTCCAAGAGCGCCCAGAAGCTTGATTGGTGATGTGGCAGGTCATTTATGCGCGCCAGGCCGTGAAGGACGCCAAGAAGATTGAGGCTTCCGGTCTTAAGGAGAAGGCTAAAGCCCTCATCGCCATCCTGGCCGAGGACCCCTTCAGGAATCCGCCGCCTTTTGAGAAGCTCGTGGGGGACCTCGCCGGCGCCTCTTCGCGGCGCATCAACATCCAGCATCGGCTGGTGTACCAAGTATTCGAGTCCGAAAAAATCGTACGCGTATTGAGGATGTGGACGCATTATGAATAGCGGCATCTCCTCCTACGTCCGCGCATCGATGACGCTGAGCGAATGGGGCGGGAGCAGAATGGCCCCATCCGCCACGTTCAGTCTCTCCTTTCGGGGCGTTACCCGTTCCGGCGAGTCGATATCGTTGTAGTCGTCGGGAGAGCCGCCCCGCAATACCGTCGCGTCTACGGATCCTTCCCACCGGAGCGCCTTCAATCGCAACGAGCACGGCACGCTCTCGGACGGATGGCGATTGACCAACGCGATCCGCCACTGCCGCATCGCGTCGTCGCAGGTAGCGATGGCGTCGACCGCCGGAACCGCATCGGGGATATTCATTTTGCTTTTGCCGCTGAAGGCGATCATCGGGCTCCGCGTATGGACGCGGGCGATGTTCTTCTCCAGCAGATTGGCGTACATCCACAGCACGTGGTACGTCGTCCGTTTGACGATCCCCTCGGGGTGGGTAAAGATCGGCCCCCGGGCGTTCACGAGAGGGGCCATGCACGCCATGGTCACGCTATCCGGATGGCGCAGGCACGCGTTCAGGAAGCACGCGGAAAACAGCGCGTCCGCCATGGTATAGAGCGAGGCGATATCGTTACCCGAACGGGACGCGACATCGGCGCCGTGGACGCCGTTCTTGGGGGGATGATGCCAGCCCTTGAGATTCCACTCGTCGAAGGCTATCGATATCTTGCCCTTGAAGCCGGCGGCGTCGATCACGCTCTCCGCGTGTTCAATGAACCTATCCGGATCGGCGCTGGCCATCATGCACTCGATGAACGAGGATGGTTCATTCACGAGCCACAAAGGATCCCAGTACTTATGGATGGACAGATAGGTCAGGTATTTACCCGCGTTCTTGAGCAGCGGAAGCGTCCATTCGATATCGGAAGTCGCCGCGGCCGATAGCTTCAAGGTCGTATCGGTATGCAGCATCATCTTGGCGGATTCCGCGACGAAATGCGACCACTGGTCTACCGTCTTGGCCCCGATCTCCCAATCGCCGTAGTTCTCGTTACCGATGGACCAATAGGCGACCCCGTACGGGGTTTCCGACGCGTTCTCCTTCCGGAGCGCGGCCCATTTGCCCGAGGTACCGTTGCAATATTCCACCCAATCGCTCATCTCCTCCGGCGTGCCCGTACCCGCGTTCGTGCAGATATACGGCTCGGTCCCCACCTTGGAACACCATTTGATGAACTCATCCGTACCGAACGTGTTGGGATCGGCCTCATGCCACGCCTTGTCGAACGCCGGCTTCCGATCCACGCCGACCCCATCGAGCCAATGATACGCGCTGACGAAGCAACCGCCCGGCCAACGCACGATCGGGACGCGGAGGTCGCGCACGGCGTCCATGACGTCGATCCTGAAGCCGTCCTCATCGGAGCGCGGCGAGCGCGGATCGAAGATGCCTCCATGCACTTGTCTATGGAAATGCTCGAGGAACTGCCCAAATACTTGCTTGTTGTAAGGCGAGCATCCTCGATGATCCTCGACATGTACGATGCTCCGCTCGGTCGATGTTTCCAAGGGTATCCTCCAACATCAGTCGTCGGCGCGCCAGGGGTTCACGGTCGTAATGGGTAGGAAATCGAAATCGGTCACGTGGCGCGTCGCAAGGGCGGCACCGCGCGCGGCGGCGATGGCGGCAATCATTCCATCTTCCACGCTCAAGGGCCGCCCCACCGCGCGAGACTTCTCCCTCATGATCGCATAGACTCGGGCGGCGGCTTCATCGTAGCTCAGGATAACCGCCTGACGCATCAGCACCTCTTCGATGGCTGCCAGAAGGCCATCGCGACGCCTGCCGGGGGGAAGCGGCCGCACCCCCGTCAGCAATTCCCCGACGGTGATGGAAGTGAGGGCAAGGGCTTCGCTTTGGCCCTGCAACCACCGCATGACGGTCGGCGACGGTTGGGTGCGCACGGTCTCGGAGACGACGTTGGTGTCGAGGATGATCATGACAAATCGACATCCCGCGGCTGGGAGCGCGATGGTAGAGACAGCTCGTCGCCTCGCAAGGCTTCTGTGGCCGCGACCCACCGGGGCCACCACCTGCGGCCACGTACCGCCTCGGCGAGAATGTCGCGCACCTCGGCCTCCATCGAACGTCCTTGCGATTCGGCTTGGGCCTTCAATCCTTGGTAGATGTCGTCTTCCAGCTGACGTACGGTCAATGTGGGCATGAGAGGAGCCTCCTCCGGAGATCCTGCTGTCACTATGCTAGCACACTTCGTCGCATCACGCAAATGAGGGGAAGGGTCGGGGACGCGTCGCCGGACTGGACGCCCATCGCGTCCAGAGCGCCCCGATGATCGCACCTCAAGGCCGGAGTACCGTATACTGGCGGCGAACAACGCGTCGGAGTTTGAAAGGATACCCACATGGAAACGATCAACGCCATCGAACTGAGCGATGAGACGGTCTACCCGGATGAGCGGGTCCTGCGCAACGTGCTCGGGGAATCGTACGATGCGTATCGCCGGTTGCTGGATCTCTTTCAGGAAGACGGGATGCTGAGCGAATGGAGATACTACCGGGACGGCAAGGCCTGGCTCTGCAAGGTCCAGAAGAAGAAAAAGACGATCGTATGGATGTCCGCCTGGAAGGGCTACCTGCAGGCGACCGTCTATTTCCCGGAACGGTTCATAGAGGAGGTCTGTTCCCTGGACCTCCGCGAGGAGACGAAAGAGCGGATCAGGACGACCGAACGGGTCGGGAAATCGGCGCCGTGCATTTTCGCCATTACGGGAGAGGACGTCCTGGACGATTTCGCGAAGGTCATGCGGTTCAAAGTTCTCCTGAAGTGAGCGCGGCTAACCCTGCTGGGAGGCCTTGTAGAGCGCCCGCTCTATGGTGGCCAAGAGGTTGCGCTCGTCGAAGGGCTTGAAGATGTAGCCGTAGGGCCGCGCGACCTTGGCGTCCTCTATGGTCTTCTGGTCCGAATACGCGGTGAGGTAGATGATCGGCACGCGGAAGGTATCCGTGATCGCCTTCGCGGCCTCTATGCCGCTCATGCCTTCCGAGAGGCTGATATCCATGAGGACCAGGTCGGGCGCGAATTCCGGTATCGCCGCGATCGCCTCCTCTCCCGTCGTCCGGATCGCGCTCTCTATGTGTCCGGTCTCGTCGAGATA
Source organism: Spirochaetota bacterium (assembly GCA_023406985.1). GTDB lineage: Bacteria > Spirochaetota > Spirochaetia > Treponematales > Breznakiellaceae > JAEXTK01. Next base: position 27,996 of record JAEXTK010000197.1, read on the forward strand.
CGACTGGATCCCGAGCGCGACGAGCTCCTCGTCTTCGACTATCAATATCCTGGCTTTTTCCACGGGTGCACCACCGACCTCGATACTACGGCAGAATTTTCCCCGTGGCAAATTTCTCCCGCGCCGCGCTCCCGGGGAAACGTTTCTTTCCCGAATGCCCTTGCTCCGGGGCGGGAATCGACCTACAACTAGTCTAGTGAAAAATCCTTTCCCTGATCACGCGTAGACGCCGGCGGGCGGAGGAGAGCGCGGTCCGATGGTTTTTATCGTTGTCGGCATGGGGGCCTTGCTGCTCCTTCTCGTTTCGGACTGGGCCGACTGCGAAGGTCGCCGCGGGACGCGCCTCCTCGCGGCGGCGGTCTCCCTGGCCCTCCTCCTCGCCTCCACGATCGTCCTGGTCGCCGACCCCGAGCGGCTGGACCTGTCGGTATGGGTGCGGATTCCGGCGGCGCTCGCCGCGGCGCTGTTCCTCTTCCTGCTCGCGAGTTCCCTGTTCTTGGAAATCCGGCTGGTCGAAGGTCCCGACGGGGAACGGCCCCTGTACACGCGGGGAACCTACGCCCTCGTCCGCCATCCCGGCGTCCTCTGGCTCGCCCTCCTCCAAGTCGCCTTCGCCCTGGCGATCCGGTCCCGGCTACTCCTCGTCGCCGCGCCCTTCTGGACCGCCGCGAACGTGGCGCTCGTCGCCGTAGAGGACCGGGTCTTCTTCCCGCGGCTCTTCGGGGAGGCCTATCGACGATACCGGAAAAACGTCCCGTTCTTGATACCGACTCTTTCCAGCGTTAAGAATTGCATAGCGACATATCCAATTAAAGAAGTGCAAAACAATGCCGAGGAGGCTACCCATGGCGACGATCAGCGAACTGCTCAAAAAAAATAAGAAGAAAGAGATCTGGGACGAGTACTGCGGCTTCCTTGACCTGGACGTGGCCCGGTTCATGGCGATCCAGCGGAGGCTGATGGAGGAGCAGCTGGCGATCTACCCGAACTGCGAGCTCGGGCGCAGGATCTTCCGCGGAGAAGCCCCCAAGACGATCGAGGAATTCCGGGAGAAGGTGCGGTTCACCACCTACCAGGACTATCTCCCCGACCTGATCGCGAAGAACGAGGACGTCCTGCCGAAGCGGGCGCAGGCCTGGGTCCACACCTCCGGCAGCTCGAGCGAATACAACTTCAAGTGGGTGCCCTACCCGAAGGACATGTACGAGACCGCGGGCAAGTCCACGGCCAGCCTCTTCCTCCTCTCGGGCGCCCGGCACCGCGGCGACATCGTCATCCGCGACGGCATGAGCTTCCCCTACACCGCCGCCCCGCCGCCCTACCTGACCGGCGTCGGCCTCCAGTACATGCTCGAGCTCATCGACCTCCGGGTCTACCCGCCGATAGAGCAGGCCCTCCGGATGGAGTTCCAGGAGCGGATCAAGGCCGGTTTCGCCCAGGCGCTCAGCGAGGGCATGGACTACATCTGCGCGATCTCCTCCATCCTGCTCAGGATCAGCGAGAGCTTCAACAGCGAGGAGAAGGGCGGCTTCTCCCTGAGTTCCCTGCCCCGCGATCCCCGGGCCCTGCTCCGGCTCGCCAGGGCCTTCATCGTGGCCAAGCTGCAGGGGCGCAACATCCAGCCGAAGGACATCTGGAAGCTCAAGGGCGCCATGTGCGGCGGTATGGACACCTCGATCTTCAAGGACAAGGTGGCCGAATCCTGGGGCGTGGTCCCGGTGGAGATCTACGCGGCGAGCGAATTCGGCGCCATCGCCATACAGTCCTGGACGCGCAAGGGCCTGACGTTCTACCCCAACACCAACTTCTGGGAGTTCATCTCCGAGGAGGATTACCGCAAGGTGATGGCGGACCGGGACTACGTCCCCCGATCCTACCTCATGGACGAGGTGGAGCCGGAAAAAGAGTACGTCCTCGTCGGGAGCAACTTCTACGGCGGAGCCCTCTGCCGCTACATCGTGGGCGACCTCATCAAGTTCATCTCGCTCAAGGACGCGAAGGCGGAGATCGACCTTCCGCAGATGACCTTCGTCTCCCGGATCGACGGGCTGATCGACGTCGGCGGCTTCACCCGCCTGACCGAGAAGACGATATGGCAGGCCATCGTGGACTCGGGCGTCCAATACGAGGACTGGACGATCCGCAAGGAATCCTTGGGCGGCAAGCCGGTCCTGCGGCTCTACATGGAACTCCGTAACGGAGAGTCCAAGACCGCGGCCGAGGAGAGGATCCACGAATCGCTCAAGGACCTCAACGTCCCCTACAGCGAACTGGAGGAACTCATCGGGGTGCGCCCGCTCTCGCTTTCGGTCCTCTCCAAGGGGACCTTCCGGCGATACTATGAGGAGCGGCAGGCCTCGGGCTCGGACATCGCCCACCTGAAGCCCCCGCACGTGAACGCGAGCGAGCAAGTGATAGAGAACCTGGTCCGGATGAGCAGGTGGAAACTTTGAGCTCGCCCCAGATCGTGGCGATCGTCGTCAAGGTCGTCGCGATCGTCGCCTACCTGATCCTGTTCTTCGGCGTGGTCCAGAGCAAGGCGGAGCGGAGCATCCGCCTCCTGTTCTCGCTCTACATGATCGGGATGCTCGTCTGGCAGCTGTCCTCCCTCATGATCAGCCTGCCCGGCAGCGCCCGGGCCGCCCTGGTCTGGTACAACCTGGAGATCGCCGGCGGCTCGGTGGACGTCCTCTTCTACCCGCTGGCCTTGGCCTTCGCCCAGTCCAAGAAGTCCAAGATCATGTCGAGGCTGGCCTACGCGAGCTGCGCCCTCATGATCGCGGCCGGCTCGTTCCAGTTGATCTGGACCGACGTGGTGCGGGGGCTCGGGGGCTACTGGGTACCCGTGTATAACAACCCCCGGATCTACATCGCGGGCTCCCTGTGGTACCTGTTCTACATCTGCGGGATCGTCGTCCTCCTCCGCGCCCTGCCCAAGGAGAAGTCGCCCGAGCGCCGGAACCGGATGTTCTACATGATCCTCGGCGGCGTGCTCGTGGTCTTCGGCCTTTCCACCAACCTGACGCCGATGCGCGACTTCCCGATCGACATCACCTTCAACCTGATCAGCGCGATCACGATCGGCTACGCGGTCATCAAGTACAAGCTCCTCGACATCCGCTTCGTGCTCGTGCGCAGCCTCTTCTACTCCGCGCTGACCGCCTTCCTGATCGCCGCGTACGTCGTGCTGGTCTTCGGCCTCGGGAGGGGCCTCCAGCGCAGCCTCGGCTACACCGGCTCCACCTACGACGTCTTCGCGGTCCTCATCCTGGCCTTCCTCTTCCTCCCTCTCCGGAACGCGCTGCAGGCGCTCATCGACAAGGTCTTCTTCCGCGAGAAAGGCGACTACCAGAAGGCGATGCAGGTCTTCAGCAAGAAGATCGCCTCGCTGTACGAGGAAGAGCCGATCCTGGAGCTCGTGTGCCAGACGGTCCAGGATGCCGCCAAGCCCGCCTTCGTCGCGCTCTCCCTCTACGACGGCGGGAGCGGGACCTACGTCGTCCGCCACGTCCACGGCGCCGGCGGCGAGGCGGCGGAGGTCAGGGAGCGCGCGGACTCGGCCCTCGCCCTCTGGCTGCGGAAGGAGGGGAAGCCCCTGAAGCGGGAGGAGTCGCTCCTGGACCCCGAGACGCGGGACCTCGCCGACGGGACCTCCGCCGTCCTGGCGGCCGAGCCGGTATCCATCATCGTCCCGGTCCTGCTCAACGAGCGGCTCCTCGGCATCCTCACCCTCGGGGACAAGAGATCGGGCGTCATGTACAACGCGGACGACCTCCGCTTCCTGTCCACGATCGCGAACCAGGCCGCCACCGCCCTGGACAAGAGCGAGATCTTCCTGAAGATCCAGCGGAGGCTCGCGGAGCAGACCCTGCTCTTCGTGCTCAGCGAGAAATTCCGCGGGTCCTCGGACTTCGATTCGACCATGAACGCGAACGTGGAGGTGCTCAAGAGCTTCCTCGTCTGCGACCAATGCGCCTTCCTCTGCTTCGACAAGGCGGGGAAGCCGAAGGTCTTCGCCCAGGACCGGCTTAGCCGGATCGCGGCCGAGCTCTGCGCCGAGGTCTGGGCCGCGCTGGGCCTCGGCGCGGGCGGGGCCGCCTTCGACGAGGCGGAGCTGGTCCGGCGCCTCCGCGCCCTGACCGCGGAGCGGGGCGACCTGTCCGCGGCGGAGGCCGACGCGATCGGCTCGCTGTCCTTCCGCGCCCTCTCGCACGAGGAGAACCTCCTCGGCCTGCTCGCGATCTCGCGCACGGTGGGGGGACCTTCCGGCTACGAACGGGAGAACGAGCTCTTGCGGACGGTCCAGGCCATCATCTCCCAGGGCATCGTGCTCAACCGGACCATCGCCGACCTGCTCAACCTGGAGTCGTACAACGAGAAGATCCTGGACAGCCTGAACGACATGGGCGACACGCTCGTGATCCTGAACCAGGACGGCCGCATCAACCAGGTCAACAAGGCGACCTGCGCCCTCCTGGAGTACTCCGAAGAGGAACTCGTGGGCGCCCCCATCCAAAATTTCCTCGCCGACGACGGGGGCGTGCTCTCCGGCGAGGGACTCCGCGAACTCCTGCAGAACCGCCCCGTCTCCAACCGCGAGCTGAGCTACCGCGCGAAATCCGGCCTCCCGATACCCATGCTCTTCTCGGGCTCGTCGCTCTCCGGCGAGAACGGCGGGAGCAGGGAGATCATCGGCATCGCCCGGGACATGACGGAGCGGCGGAAGGCCGAGGAGGCGATGAAGAACCTCCTCCTCGTCAAGGAGATCCACCACCGCATCAAGAACAATCTCCAAGTGATCTCGAGCCTCCTCGTCCTCCAGGCGAGCTACGTCCAGGACGAGGAGGTCAAGGACATGTTCCGGGAGAGCCAGTTCCGCGTCAGGTCCATGGCCCTCATCCACGAGAAGCTGTACCGTTCCCAGACGCCCTCGGAGATCGACTTCTCCGAGTACGCGCAGGACCTCGCGCGCAGCCTCCTGTCCTCGTACAACCTCGGCGAATCGAAGGTGGAACTCTCCATCGACATCGCCGACGCGGTGCTCGGGATGGACAGCGCCGTCCCCTGCGGCCTCATCATCAACGAGCTCGTCTCCAACGCCCTGAAGCACGCCTTCCCCGACCGCGCGAGCGGCCGTATCCTGGTCTGGATGCGCCCCGCGGAACGGCCCGCCTGGGCAGCGTCCGGCGGCTCGGGCGCCTCCGGCGCGAGCGACCGCTTCTTCGAACTGCGCGTGCACGACGACGGCGTCGGCTTGCCCGAGAACCTGGACATCGCGACGGCGAACACCCTCGGCCTCAAGATCGTGCGGACCCTCACGCGGCAGCTCAAGGGCGTCATCGATATCGGGCGGGAAGGAGGCACGAAGGTGTCCATCGTGTTCCAGGAGCAGCGCTGAAGGGCCCCGCGGATCGGCGCAAGCGTACGCATGGTTCAAAGAAACGGAGACGCGAAAATGGCAGGGTCGGATGGCGGTTCAGACGATGGAGAGATTCGCGAGAAGGGATGCTGCCTCGGGTTCCTGAGCGGCTCGGACATCCTTGCTCCCGATGAGGAAGAACGGCGATTCAATCAGCAGTTCGGACCGGAAGGATTGGTAGCGGACTTGGTCGGAATGGAACCCGAGTCGGCCATAGCGCATTTTGAAAAGATCAAATACCTGGCCGCGCAAATCCGGTCCGGTCAATTCCTCGGCGATAGCGGCCACCTGGAGCGCCGACTCGCGGATGCCGAGAACGTCTGCGAGCAGCTGGTCATGGAGATCGTCAATAGCCGCATCGATCGGCAGTGCCGCATCATCGAGACCATCGAAGGTTTCGCGGACAAAGACTACGACTTCACGAGGAATTGGAACGGGCAGACCGATTGGGAGATCGATGAAAGCGTCGTCAAGGAATTACGCGAGGATTGGAAAACCATCCCGATACTGTACCAAGAAAAAAACCAAGCCTTCTGGGACATGATCACCAACGGATGGTTCGACCGGAGCCCGGAACTTTCCATCGATTCTCTCGCGGGCCGATACCGCGAGGCGCTCGACGGCTTCTATCAAAAACGGAGGCTCCATTTCTCGCAGCGGAACGAAGAAGCGCAAACGAACTTGGAAGCGAAGGAAGAGCTCCTCGGCCGACTGGAAAACCTGTTGACGGCGACGGACGGTAGGTTCGTATCGGATCAGTTGAAAGCGATCCGCGAAACGTATAAGGGAATCGGGCACGTTCCGAGCGCCGAATTCGAGCGGATGAAGGAGCGGTTCCGCGAGCTGTCCGAAGAGGTCCGGAAACATTCGCAGGAACTCTACATCGCGTCGCTGGAGGACCAGGTCGAAAAGCAAGAAGCCTTCCTTGAAAAACTGAGGGCTTCCATCGAGAACGCCGAATCCTTCATCGACCGGCAAATCGCCGCGCGGGGCCTCGCCCGGCACGGCCTCGCGCACGATCCTCGCCTACTTCGTCCCGCGCTGCGGATGCGACTCTACGCGGAAAAAATGCGCTAGCGAACGGTCGGAGGTGACGAAGATGCGAATCAGCCTAGACGCGGAGCGATGCGCCCGGTGCAAGAAGTGCCTCCGGGTCGGGGAAAATTACTGCGTCTTCTGGATGGACGATCATCCGTATTTCGACGAAGAAGTGTGCAACACCTGCCAGAAATGCGTGGCCGTGTGTCCGTTCCAAGCGATCGTGGTGGACGGGCATCATCCGGAGAAGATCGCGGAACGGCACTCGGTCACCGCCGACGGATTCACGCGGCTGCTCGAACAGCGGCGGTCGACGAAGGCTTTCAAGGACGAGGCGGTACCGCGCGAGCTGCTCGAGAGGATAGCGGGCGCGGCGAAGTTCTCCCCGAACCAAAACAAGAATATCTCGATACGGATCATCACCGATAAAGAGCTCATCCGCGAAATCGACCGCGCGGCGATCGGCTTCGTCAAAACGATGCACGGCCTGTTGTTCGGCTGCAAGGCGGTGACGGCGCTCATCAGGCTCTTCTACCGCGACATCGACGTCATCAAGAGAAAAATGGAATTCAACGGCTTCAAGCGCGTCATCTACGAAAACGCGCAGGCCGTCATCCTGCTGGTCGGGGACCGGAAGACGCCGGTGACCGAAAGCAGCGGCCACTACGTGTTGGCCACGATGATGTATATGGCCGAAGTGGTGCGCGTCGGAACCTGCGTCATGGATTCCATCTACCTGGCGTTCCGGACCGACCGCGCGCTGCGGAAACGCTTCGGCATCACGGAAGACGTGCTCGGCGCGATGATCCTGGGCTATTCCGCCGAAGAGATCGTGAACGTGCCGCGCGGTTACGAGTTGGATATCGCCTGGAACGCGTGACGCGATCCGCGGAAGCGATAAAAGGAGGGCTGCATGAGGACAGTGGCGAAAGCGCCGTATCTCGTCCTTTTCCTGATGGCATTCGTCCCGTGCGCATACGCGGAAGACGACGCTTCTTATAATCTCGACCTCGCCGCGTTGCCGCAGGGTTTCCGAAACCTGCTTTCCCGCATAGAGGCGGGCGACGCGAAAGGCGCGGAGGCGCTGCTCGCCGCCGATCCGAAGATCGCGCGCTACGTCGGCACCGATAATTGTTTCCCGTACGCGGCGCCGATCCGCAGCGGCGACCGCAAGATGGTGGAGGCGCTCCTCGCGGCCGGCGTCATGCCGTTCTATTACGACGGGAATCGCCGCGCCTTCGTTTCCCTCTACTACTTTTCCGCGGTCGACCCGTCGGCGGATAGAACGCTGCCGATCTTCGATCTGCTGTTCGACCGGTACCGCGACCTGTTCCGGCAGGGCTATTACCGCGAAGCGAAGAAGGCGATGCTGTTCCTGGGGAACAAAGCGGCGGCGGGACCGCGGACTCCCGTGTACGCGTATGACGGCGAGATCTTCGGGACGCCCCGCGGGCCGGAGTTCCTGGAATTCGCCGTGGCGGAAAAACAGATCGAATTCTCGCGCTTCGTCGCGAGTAAAGCGAAATGGTCGACTTCCTACTATTTCGTTCCGGGCATGGACGTCGTCCTTTCCGGCGGAGCGGCCGCGGTAGAATTCCTCGCCGCCCGGAACGTCGACCTCAATTGCATGGTGTATTACGACGCCGAGAATTCGAATAAGTGGGAAGGCAAGAGCCTGATCGATTTCCTCGCGAACGGACCGCGGGATTATTCGAACGAAGTCCTCGCGCTCATTCCGCTGCTCAAAGAAAAAGGGGTCCAAACGACCGCCGAGATCGTCGCGGGCCAAACGACGTCCATGCCCGCGATCCTCCTCAAAGGGCGGGTGAACGATGACGGCGTACGGTTGCGCGCGGCGCCGAACCTGGAAGGGGAGGTCCTCACGAAGCTCAACCGGAACGACGCGATCGAATTCTACCATGCCGCGGAGGCGGAGGCCGAGATCGGCGGCGTCAAAGGCTACTGGTATCTCGTGAAGAGCGTAGGCGGGCAGCGCGGCTGGGTGTGGGGAAAGTACGTCGATTTCCTTGCCGCCGACTTCCCCGAGGCCCGCGTCGGCATATTCGGTTGGTAGGAGGAACCGCGGCGTCAAAAGAGTGCCATGCCCCTGACGGATTCTGTCAGGGGACGTGCCGTACACTGCCTACGCCGTAGAATTCATCTTTCGAAGGGGCCGCTCCGTGAACGATCTATTCTTGACCTCTTTTTTCTCCAATGTTTCGGGACTGTTCGTCAATTACTCGAAGCAGGTACACGTCGGGAAGAAAATAACCTTCATCCCGACGGCGGCGAACCCGGAAAAAGTCACGTTCTATGTCGATGCGGACAAGAGGGCATTGGCGAGTATCGGTTTCGTTATCGATGAAATTGATATCAGCGTTGCCGATCATCAATCGATCAAGGCTAAGATCAACGAAAATGAGTACGTCTTCGTCTCCGGCGGTAACACCTTTTTCCTCTTGCAAGAAATGAAGAGGACCGGCACGGATGTATTGTTGGCCGAAGAACTTCGCAAAGGAAAAAAATACATCGGTTCATCCGCGGGCTCGATCATATTGTCCGCGAATATCGAGTACGTCAAAGGAATGGACTCGCCGAAAAAGGCGCCGCTTTTATCCGACTACGCCTCATTGGGCATCATCGATTTTTATCCTCTTCCCCATTATTCGAATGCGCCGTTCAAGAAGATCGCCGAAAAGATCGTAGAAGAATATTCCGGAACGATCGATTTGCGGCCCATGAGCAACGATCAAGCCATCATCGTAAACGGCGATCAGGCCATAACGATTCGCAAGAAGGAGAAAAGCGAATGACCCTCGGAGCGACCTTGTACGTCAGGGACAGCGTAGCGGCGGCAGCCTTCTACTGCGACGCGTTCGGTATGAAAATCGGGTACCACGCGAAACACGACGACGGGACCTATCTGCACGCGGAACTGGAGAAGCGCGGGAACAGCGTCTTCGCGGTGAGCGAGTCCGACGATTCCGCGGTACGGGAAGCCACGCTGGCCGCGCGCCAACCCACCATGAGCCTGGGCGTCAACCTCGATACCGACGAAGAACTGAAGCGCGCCTTCGAAGCGCTGAGCCGCGGCGGGCACGTGCTCCGCCCCCTCGGCTCGCTCCCCTGGTCCCCTTGTTCCGCGGACGTCGTCGACAAATTCGGCGTATGTTGGTACCTGTACGTGTCGCAGCATAGGCCGGAAGAAACGGAGTGACGAACTGAGGAGGTTCCCATGTCGTTCAAAGGCACCGTGGTAGCGGTAGAGGACGTGCGCAAGTCGCGGAAAATGTACGAAGAGGTCTTCGGCCTCGTCGTGGAGGCCGACTTCGGCGAGTACAACGTCGGCTTCGTGGGAGGGCTCTCCTTCTACAAGAGGGACTTCTTCCGGGAGCTGGCCGGCGGCCTGCCGATCGCGGCCAAGTCGAACGCCTTCGTGCTCTATTTCGAGGTGGACGCCGTGGAGCCCTACGAGACGCGGTTGCGGGAACTGGGGCTGGAATTCGTCCACGGCGCGCGCGAACAACCCTGGGGGCAGCGGACCTTCCGCGCCTACGACTGGGACGGCAATATGCTCGAAGTCGCCGAGAACATGGACAACGTCTTCAAGCGGATGTTCGCGGCCGGAAAGAGCGTGGAGGAGATCGCGCGGATCACGGGCTTTCCCCTCGACGACGTCACGAGAAGGAAGCGGGAAGCCGGCGCCTGAACACCGGTGCTCTCGCCTCCCGCCACGAGGTCCCGCGCCGCGGTATGCCGGGGCGCTACCCGATGACGCCGCGCCGGGTCCTTCGCCATACGTTACCCGCGGCGGGCCGGGTCATTCGCCATGCGCTACCCGCGCCGCGCCGCCTCGATCGCGGCTACGTCGATTTTCCGCATCGACATCATCGCCTGGAAGGCCCGCTTCGCCTCGTCGCCGCCGGCGGCCATCGCGTCGATGAGGGCGCGCGGGGTGATCTGCCAGGAAAGGCCCCAGCGATCCCTACACCACCCGCACATGCTTTCTTCGCCGCCGTTGCCGACGATGGCGTTCCAATAGCGGTCCGTTTCCTCCTGGTCGTCCGTGGCCACCTGGAAGGAGAACGCCTCGCTCTGCTTGAAGGTCGGCCCGCCGTTGAGGCCGATGCAGGGGATGCCCATCACGGTGAACTCCACCGTCAGGACGTCGCCTTCCTTGCCGTCCGGATAGTCGCCGGGAGCGCGATTCACGGCGGTCACGCGGCAGTCCGGGAAGACGGACGCGTAGAAGCGCGCCGCCTCTTCCGCGTCCTTTTCGTACCAGAGACATATCGTATTCTTCGGCGTCATGAGGGCCCTCCTTCCTAGACGACGGCAACCGCGTCGGGCGGGCGACGGCCTCTCCGTCCCCCGTCGCCGACGTGCCTAAAAAGTAGAAAAGCTATGCACCATGGTCAAGAATATATATCCACTGGTTTCCGCCCCGCCGGCGACGCGGCGTCACCGCGCGCTCTTGACCGGCGCGTCCAGGAACGGGGGAATCATTCCCAGCAGGGCATCGGTGCGCATCATGACCCCGGTGTGGGACGCGGCCGGCAGGACCGCCCACCGGGAGTCTCCGGCGGTTCCGAGATCCCCCGAGCCTCCGCCCCCGACCAGCTTGAACATCTCCGCCGCATGCTCGGTCGTGAGACCGTCCGAGTCTCCGAGGATGAGGAGGACGGGCGATTCGAGCGTCTTCACCTTCTCGGTATAATCGTACGGCGTGGTGATGAACGCGACCATCTTCTCTATCATCCGGCTCCAGCGCTTCGGGTTCGGAGCCAAGCGGTCGTATTCCGTCCGGAGGGGCGTACCGTCAAAGAACTCCGGCCTGATCTGGGAAAACACGGCCCGCGTCTCCGGGGACCAGCCCCCGTACTTGAAGGCCTCGGAGATGACCACCAATTTCCTGACCGTCCGCGGATGGCGGATGGCTAGATTCATCGCGACGCCGCCGCCCATGCTGTAGCCGAGGACATCCGCCCGATCGATTTTCAAGAACGCGAACAGGCCGGCGACGTCGTCCGCCATGGCCTCAAAGGAAAACGGCCGATCGATATCCGCCGTGCGGCCGTGGCCCTGCAGCTCCACGGCGACGACCCGCCTGGTCTTCGCGAGTTCCGGTATGAGGCTCCCGAAGGCCATATCGATCGTCATGAAAGCCCCGTGCAGCAAGACCAGGGGCGCTCCCGTTCCGTAAGTCTCGTAGTACATCGGTACGCCGTTCACCGGGGCGATTCCCGATGAAACCGGCGCGTGTCCTTCCGCGCGTAGATGATAGGACGAAAAAACAGAATCGCCGCGACGAACAACGTATGCCTCTTCATGCGCTATCTCCTTCCTGTGTCGAGGATACGAAGGCAGGAATCGATGGGGCCGGGCAAATGCGACTTTCTGCGAGGTCGATCGCGACAGCGGACTTCAGGGTCGTACTACCACGGGCGGTGTTCGACGAGCGGCGACGGAATTTGACGCGGCGCGGCGGCGCCCCGAATATATTAAGAATCATTCTCCAGGAGAGGATTCGATGGCCGCCAAGGAAATGATCGAGGTTTTCAACGTCAACACGCCCGGCAGGTCGAGCTTCGTCCAGAAGGACAAATACGAAGAGGTGCGCAGGGTCTTGCGGGAGCGCCTGCCGACATCCGCCCCGGGCCTGACGCAAGACGAGATGGACGCGCTGGTCCGGGAAAACGTCTCCGGCTCCGTGTTCGAAGACCGGTCGAAGGCCGGCTGGTGGATGAAGACCGTCCAACTCGACCTGGAAGCGCGGGGGCTCATGGTCCGGGAACGGGCGAAGCCGACCCGCTGGCATTACGACGCGGCGGCGACGGAAACGCCGCCCGTATCGACCGAGAAGCGGACGGCCGTCAAAAGGGAAGCGCGCGAACTCCCGGCCCTGATCCGGGACGCCTTGACGAAGAGCGACCTGCTCCAAGCCTACGAGAAGCGGCCCTTCTATCAGCGCAACGACTACATCGGCTGGATCATGGACGCCAAGCGCGACGAGACGCGGACCAAGCGCCTGGAACAGATGCTCGAGGAACTGCGGGACGGCGACCGGTACATGAACATGGCCTATTCGGGGACGAAGGAGTAAAACCGCGGCGCCGGCCACCGGAGATCCGGCTGGGGGGGACGGCCCCCTCAGCCGGTCGAGAGAGCGCTCAGGCGTGGATCGGACTCGCGGAAAACCGCGCGGTCTGCGGCGCGCTCGAGATGAACGGCTTGAGCCGCCGTCCGTTCTCCGCGAACGCGGAGGATTCCGCGTATGCCTGGAAATCCTCCGGCGATCGCCACTCCTGGTACAGGGTGACGTCGCCGTCGCTCCCGAGCGTACGGTAGAACTGCGCGAGCGAACATCCCGGCATGGAGAGCATCGTTTCCGCGACCGTGGCGGCCGCGTTTCGGAAGTCCGCGGCGTGCGCGGGAGGTATGGAAAATGAGACGCGTGCGATGAACATACGGTCTACTCCTTCGTTCGGAATCGTGATACCCTGATAGTAAGCATACTTGTCTATAAAGACAAGTAACTTTACCAAATCGAGCGGAATATGGCAGACGTCCCGAACGCCCCGGAGTTCTCAACGCACATCGGAAGCCTCCTGCTGCGCGCCCACCGCGATTACGCGCAGCGCGCCATCGCGAAGCTGCGCGCGGCAGGCTACGCCGACCTGGCCCAGCACCATGCGGAGCTTTTGGCCACGATGGCCGCGGACGGGGAACGGATATCCTCCATAGCCGGGAAACTGGGAACGAGCAAGCAAGCCGCGGGCGAAGCGGTCGGCCAGTTGGAACGGATGGGCTACCTCCGGAAGACGGCCGATGCCTCCGATTCGCGGGCGACCATCGCGGAACTGACGCCAAAGGGCCGGCGATTCATCGAGGAGGTCCGCGGGATCAAGCAGGATCTCAACCGGGACTACGTCGCGCGGCTCGGCAGCGCGGATTTCGACGCGCTCCGCGCGATCCTGGAGCGGTTGCTCGCCGAATAAGCAGACGGCGGAAACGCCATCGGCATCGTGCGCTTTATATGCCTTGACAGGCATATACATACAGAAGTATATTGCAACCATGGAATCCGCCTTCGATATCATCGCGGAGCCGAACCGCCGCGCGATCCTGAGCCTCCTGGCGACGTCGCAGCGGACGGTCGGCGAAATCGAGCGCCTGCTCGGCATGCCGCAGACGACCGTGTCGAAGCACTTGCGCGTGCTGCGCGAGGCGGGTTTCGTGGAGGCCGCGGCGGACGCCCAGCGCCGCATCTACCGCCTCAAGCCCGATGCCCTCCGGGAAGTGGACGCCTGGCTCGCCCCCTTCCGCCGGTTCTGGTCCGCCCGCGTGGATGCGCTGGAACGCCACCTCGACCTCATGGATGAAACGGAAAGCGAGAACTGAACCAAGGAGGAAGCGATGAACGATCGAGATATATACGAGCCGGGTCCCGCCGAGGGAGCCCGCGTACGCAAGGACGGGGCGAAATGGACGCTCATACTCGTCCGGGACCTGCGCCACCCGCCGGAGAAGGTCTGGCGGGCGCTGACCGAACCGGAGCACCTGGCCGCGTGGGCGCCCTTCGACGCCGACGGAAACTTGGGTACGGCCGGCGCCGCGGTGAAGCTCACCACGGCGGAAACGCCCGGTCCGCACGTCACCGAGACCAGGGTGACGGAGGCCGACCCGCCGCGGATGCTCGCCTTCGACTGGGGCGGCTCGGAGGTCCGTTGGGAACTGGAGCCCACTGCCGGAGGCACGCGGCTGACGCTCTGGACCAGCATCGACCCGCCCTACATCTCGATGGGCGCCGCGGGCTGGCACGTGTGCCTGGACGTGATGGACCGCCTGCTCGCCGGGAAGCCCATCGGCCGCATCGTCGCCGCCGACGCGCTGCGGTTCAGCGGCTGGCAGCGGCTCAACGCGGAGTACGCCGCGCAATTCGAACTGGAAGCGCCCGGCCGCTGAGCCGGGCTCGAACGCCATTCCTACCGAACGGAGGTAGCGCATGAATCACGACACGCTGTTCCTCGTCATCGAGGGAGCCTATATCCTCGTCGCCGTAGCGCTCGGCCTGGCGCTCACGCGGCGCGGCAGGCCGTATCGCAGGATCCTGCCCATCGCGCACGTCTTCCTGGCCGTCCTGACGGCGACGGGGATCGTGACCGATCTCATCGTCGGCATGCCCCAGTACGCGGCCTGGGCGCGCGTTGCTCTGTCCCTCTCGGGAGCGGCCCTCCTCGGCCTCTTCGTCCTCGGCCTCACGATGCTGCTCAGGAAGACTCGGAGCCTGCGCTTGGCCGACTACCACAAGCTGTTCGCCATCGCCCTGGCTTCCACGTTCCTGGTTACGCGATTCTTCGTTTTCCTGAAGATCTGAACGCTCGTGTCCTGAAGATTTGGGAAAGCGAGGCGGCCGCGGCAGCGGCCGCCTTCCCCTCCGACGCGGCCTTCGATGCGGCAGCCGGCACGGATGCGCCGAAAATATCTGCCAATAATAGTCAGTTTTCCTTGACGGGACATCGAACCTCGATTATTTTACCATCATGTTAATTAACCAGAAGGTTCAACACCGCGATTCGCCCGACCAGCTCAGCCTGATCTTCGCCGCGCTCGCGGACCCGACCCGCCGCGGCATCCTGGCGTCGCTCCGTTCGGGCGAAGTCTCGGTGACCGAACTCGCGCGGCCCTTCCGGATGAGCATGCCGGCCATCACCAAGCACCTCAAGGTGCTGGAGAAGGCGGGTCTGATCACGCGCGGCCGCGCGGCGCAGTGGCGGCCCTGCAAGCTGCGGGCCGAGCCGCTCAAGGACGCCGAAGCCTGGATAGACCAATACCGCAGCTTTTGGGAAGGAAGTTTCGACCGCCTGGACGCGTACCTGCGCGAGGTCCAGGGCGAAAAAAGGGGGACCGAAAAATGAGCACGGTGTTCGTCAACATAGGACTGAGCCTCGATGGCTACATGGCGCCGGAAGGGATGACCATGGGTAGGCCCGAGTACAAGAACTGGGGAGCCAAGTGGGGCGCCCTGATGGCCTGGATCATCAACCAGCGGTACTTCCGCGAAAACCTCAAACTCGGACCAGGGGGAGAGACCGGCCCGGTCAACGACATGGTTCGCCGCACCACCGAGCGCATCGGCGCGAACATCATGGGCAAGCGCATGTTCGACCAAGGCGAAGTCGCCTGGCCGGAGGAGGCGCCGTTCCACACGCCGGTTTTCGTCCTTACCCATGAGAAGCGCGAAAGCTGGGCGCGGCCCGGCGGGACCACCTTCTTCTTCATCAATGACGGACCGGAACGGGCCTTGGAGCTGGCTCGGGAGGCCGCGGGCAGCCGCGATATCCGCATCGCGGGCGGAGCAGAGGTGATCCAACAGTACTTGAACCTGGGCGTCATCGACGAACTGGAGATCGCTTTGGCGCCGGTGCTCTTCGGCGGCGGAAGGCGTCTCTTCGAGAACCTCCGCGAACCGACGCCGCAGTATCGCATCGACACGGTACTTGATGGTCCGGCCGCCACGCACCTGCGCTACGTGCGTCGAGGCGCCTAGGTCCCGAAGCCACGGTAGGAGGATGAACGCATGTCGATACGAACGGAATCCGCGCTGGACACCGCCGACCGGGAGATCCGCCTCTCCCGCGTCTTCAACGCGCCGAGGAACTTGGTGTTCGATGCCTGGACCGATCCGGAGCGGGTCGTCCGTTGGTGGGGTCCCGCGGGATTCAGGACCACGACGTTGGAGATGGACGTGCGGCCGGGCGGCACGTGGCGCTTCATCATGCACGGGCCGGACGGCGTGGATTTCCCGAACCGGGTGATCTTCAAGGAGATCGTGAGACCCGAACGCCTCGTCTACCTCCACGGCACGGGCATCGACGAGGACGGGTTCGAAGACTTTCTGGTGACCGTCACCTTCGTCGACCGGGACGGCAAGACCGAGCTCACCATGCGGTCCCTCTTCGCGACCGCGGCCGGCCGCGACAAGGTCGTCAGGGAATACGGCGCCCTGGAGGGCGGCAGGCAGCATCTCGCGCGGCTCGCGGAATTCCTCGCAGCCGAAGGTACGTGAGGCCGCGGGTATCCGCAGGATGAATCGGCTCCCGGGAGCGGGGGGACCCCGGAGCTGAGGACGGAACGTCCGAAGCGAGGAGGCCCGCCGCCGGGCGAGGCGCGATTCGATGAGCGCCGATCCGTCAGGGCGTGCCGGATGGACGGCAGTCGCACGGTCTACCTTGACGCCCCCGAACTCAGCATCCGTATCCCGAATCTTCGCGACACGAGGCTAATCGAGCGGAAGCCCCTTACGCCTCTCCCGCCTCGTAGGCGTAGAGCGCTGCCTGGACGGCGGCGCCGGCGGCGACGGGGACGCCGAAATGGAGCAGGCTGGCTTCCAGGGCGCCGAGGCCGTGGAGGACGTTGAAGCGGCTCGCGCTGTAGCCCATGGTGCCGATGCGCCAGATCTTACCCTTGAGCGGGCCGAAGGAGCTCGCGATCTCCACGCCGAAGCGGTCCAGGAGGAAGGCGCGGACCGCGTCGGCGTCCACGCCCGGCGGGACCTGGACGCAGGTGACCATCGGCATCTTGCTCGCGCTCTCGCCGTAGAGGGATAGGCCCATGGCCTTGATGCCCGCGACGAGGGCGGCCTCGTGGAGCCGGTGGCGCGCCCACCGCTCCTCCAGCCCCTCCTCCAGAACGAGGCGGAGGCCCTCGCGGAGGGCGTAGAGCATGACCGTGGCCTCCGTGTGGTGGTTGAGCCGGGCCGGGCTCCAGTAGTCGCCCAGTTGGACGAGGTCCAGGTAGTTGCTCCGGATCGGCGGACGGTCCCCTTCGACATCCTGGGCGGTCCTGAGGCCGCGCTCCACCCGGCGGCGGGCCCGCATCCGCGCCTCGGCGCGGTCGTTCCAGGTGAGGGGAGCCATGCCCGCGGGGACCGAGAGGCACTTCTGGGCCCCCGCCACGGCGATGTCCACCTTCCACTCGTCGGTCAGGAAGGGCATGCCCGAGAGCGTCGCCACGGCGTCCACCACGAAGAGGGTCCCCGCATCGCGGCACGCGTCGCCGATCCCATCGAACTTCTGGAAGCGGCCGGTGGAGGTTTCCCCGTGGACGAGGGCCAGGACCGCAGGCTTCCGTTCCCGGACTTTCGCGGCGATGGCCGCGGGGTCAAAGACCGTGCCCCATGCCGCCTCCATCGTCTCCACGACGGCGCCGAGGCGCTCGGCGATCTCCACGAGGAGGTTGCCGAACCTGCCGAAGACGGGCACGAGCACGCGGTCGCCGGGCTCGACGACGGCCGTCAACGCCGCCTCGATGCCGGCGCGGGAGGTGCCGTCCACCGGGAGGCACCGCTCGTTCTTCGTCCGGAACACGTCGCCGATCATGCGGCTCGTCTCGTTCATGATCGAAGTGAATTCCGGATCGAACTGGCCGAGGATGGGAGTGGCCATGGCCCGGAGGACCCGGGGGTCCACCTCCACCGGTCCGGGGGTCAGGATGGTGCGCTTGCCCACCGAGAGGTCGGCGTAACGGGTGACGTTCATGGCTCGTTTCCTTTCCAGGCCAGGTCGTAGAGGACGTCGCGGAGGACTTCCATACCCTCGACCAGGGCGCGGTGCGTGGAGAATTCCTGGGGGGAGTGGCTGACTCCCTTCCGGCTCGGGACGAAGATCATGGCCGTGGGGCAGACGCTCGCCATCACCTGGGAGTCGTGCCCCGCGCCGCTCGGGAGGACGCGGTACGGGAGGCCCCGCCCCTCGCAGGCGGCGACGATGCGCCCGCGGAGGGCCGCATCCATGGCCACGGGCTCCACGGCCAGCCGCTTCTCGATGGAGAGGCCGAGGCCCCGCTCCGCGGCGATGGCGGCGAAGGTCGTTTCGAGCGACGCGCAGAAGTCGGCCAAGGCGCCCTCGTCGGTATGCCGCGCGTCCACGGTGAAGGCGGCCGCGCCGGGGATCACGTTGGGGGTGTTCGGGGTCGCCTCCACGAAGCCGACCGTGGCGACGAGGGGGGCGCCGCGGACCTTCGCCCCGGTTTCCGTCGCCGCCATCATCGCCGCGGCTCCGGCCAGGGCGTCGCGGCGGAGGCCCATGGGCGTGGTGCCGGCGTGGTTGGCCTCGCCCGCGACCCGCACGAGCCACCGCCGCTGTCCCGCGATGGCGCTGACGACGCCGATCCGCTCCCCGCCCCGCTCCAGGACGATGCCCTGCTCGATGTGGAGTTCGATGAAGGCGGCCAGGTCGGACCGCCGCGGAGCGGCCTGGTCGGCGCGGCCGAAGCCGGCGGCCGCCATGGCCGCGGCCAGGGCCGGGTCGGGAGGCGCCCCCGCGTCCCAGCGGCCGGCCAGGTTGCCGGAACCCCAGTAGGTCAGGGGAAAACGGCTCCCCTCCTCCTCGCAGAAGGCCACCACTTCCACCGTTTTTCGGGGCGGCCCGTGGCGGCGCCGGAGGTCGGCCAGGGCGACCGCCGCCGCGGCGATACCGTAAGCGCCGTCGTAGGCGCCCCCGTGGCGCACGGTGTCGAAGTGGCTGCCCGTGAGGATGACGGGAAGCTCTGTCCCTCCAAGCTCTGTCCCCGCGCGCGTTCTTGCCGCAAGCTCTGTCCCCGCGAGCCGGCCGTAGAGGTTGCCGACGCGGTCGCCGCGAACGGCGAAGCCCATCCGATCGAACTCGGCGGCGAGCCAGGCGCGGGCGCGGCCCCACGCCTCGTCGTAGAGGAGGCGCGTGGCGCCGCCGTCGGCCTCCGCGCCGAAGCGGGCGAGATCGGCGAGGAAGCGGCGCAATTCCCACGGCGCGCGGTCGTCGTCGAGGACGAGGCCGCCGCCGTCGGCCCGACGGTCGTGGGCGGCCTCCGCCCTGCCGTCCGCGTGGGCGACCACCGCCCCCGCGTGGCCCATCCGGTCGTCCCAATCGCCCACGACCTCCACCGCGTGGCCCGCCGCCGCGAGGGCGCGGACGACCGCGGGATCGAAGCGGCTTTCCAGCCGGAGGGAGAAGGTATCCTCGCCCCAGGTCCGGCCGAGGAGCCACCGCGGGGCGTCCAGGGCGGCGCGGAGGTTCCGGCCGAACCAGGCGTAGCGGGTGAGGAAGGCCGCCTGGGTTTGGGGTTGGCCCTCGCCCCCCATGGTGCCGTAGGCGACCGTCCGGGCGGCCCCCGTGGCCGGATCGGAGAGCCGCGCCAGCGCGGGGTTGAGGGTGTGGAACGGCAGGCGGCCGCCTTCCAGCTGGTTCGGGCCGCTCTCCAAGGTGAACGAGGAACCGCGGTTCTGCCAGAGGAGGCCCGTCTCGTCCAGGACGACGCCCGCGCCGAATTCCCAGTAGAGGCTCTGGATGCAGCTCACGGCCCGCCCCGCCGCGTCCACGACGCCGAACCAGACGGTATCGCCGGGGGCGGCGAGCCGCGGCCAGGGAGACGCCTTCGCGGGATCGATCGTACGAGCCAGGGCGTCCAGGGCGGCGGGCGCGAGGAAGCGGCGCGGATCCGACGCCGCGAGCGCGGCCGCGCCGAGCTCTGTCCCTCCGGCTGCATCGAGCTCTGTCCCTCGCCGAGCCGAAAGCTCCGCCATCCGGTCCGGGTCGCCGACGTGGGCGTCCCGCCACGCGAAGGCGGCCTTGGTGGCTTCCACCAGGGCATGGACGTGGTCGAAGCCGTCCGCCTCCGCGATCCCGAGCCGGTCGAAGAGGGCCAGGATGGCGAGGGAGGCGACGCCCTGGGTGGGGGGCGGCAGGTTCCAGACCGTGCCCACCGAGAGGTCCGCGGACAGCGGATCGACGAAAACCGCCTCGTACGCGGCGAGGTCGGCCGGGGTCAGCGGGCTGCCGACGCGCGCGAGGTCGTCGGCGAGCGAGCGGGCGAGGTCGCCGCGGTAGAAGTCGTCGAGGCCCGCGGCGCCGAGCCGCTCCAGGACCGCCGCGAGGCGGGTCTGTACGAGGAGGTCGCCCGCGGCCGGCGGTCCCGCGGGCGCGAAGGCGGCCGAGAAGCCGCTTAGCGGGCGCAACTCGTCCCACTTCGCCGCGGCGAGGGCCGCCTGCGATCGGGTGACCGCGACGCCCCGGAGGGCGAGCGTCCGGGCGTCCGCGAGGAGGCGGTCGAGCGGCAGTCGTCCGCCCCAGGCCGCCGAGAGTTCCAGGGCGCGTTTCCACCCCGCGACGGCGCCGGCCACCGTGAGGGCGGCCTCCCCGCCGCGGGTCGGCACCCGGCCGTGGCCCCGGTCGCGGTACCAGGCCGGGCT
>JAEXTK010000204.1 GCA_023406985.1 Spirochaetota bacterium
CTACGCCGCGGACGGCTACGCCGCGGACGGCTACGCCGCGGACGGCTACGCCGCGGACGGCGAGGCGCGGGCGATCGCGGGCGACGGCCGGCCGTACCGGGTGCGCGTAGCGCTCTCCGAGCGCGGAGGAAAGGAGATCGTCCGGACGGAGCTCCCCGCGGGGACCCTGTACCGCCAGAGCGGCTGGGAGGTCCGGGCGGAGCTGCCGGTCGCCGGTCCGGCCGTTTGGAGTTCGGAGACGCCGAACCTCTACGTGCTCGCCGTCACGCTCCTGGACCCGGCCGGCGCGGAGATAGAATCCACCGCGTGCCGGCTCGGCTTCCGTACGGTGGTCGTGCGCGACCGCGCCCTCCTCATCAACGGCGCGCGGGTCATCATCAAGGGCGCGAACCGGCACGAGCACGACGAGAAAACGGGGAAGACGCTGTCCACGGCATCGATGATCCGCGACATCGAACTGCTCAAGCGGCACAACTTCAACGCGGTGCGCACCTCGCATTATCCGAACGACGAGCGCTGGTACGAGCTCTGCGACGAATACGGCCTCTACCTCATCGACGAGGCGAACATAGAGAGCCACGGCCACTACGACCAGCTCTGCCGCGATCCGCGCTGGCTCCTCTCGTTCACCGACCGCGTTTCCCGCATGGCCCTCCGCGACAAGAACCACGCGTCGGTGATCATCTGGTCCCTCGGCAACGAGTCGGGCTACGGTCCTAACCACGACGCGGCCGCCGGGTGGCTCCGGTCCTTCGACCCGTCGCGGCCCCTGCACTACGAGGGCGCCTGCAGGCCGGAATGGGGCCAGGGCCGGCATCCGCTCGATACGGCGGGGCGGGGGAAGGCGGTGACCGACATCGTCACCACCATGTACCCCACGGTCGCCTTCCTGGCGGAATGGGACCGCTCCACCGAGGACGATCGGCCCTTCATCATGTGCGAATTCTCCCACGCGATGGGCAACTCCAACGGGAGCCTTTCGGATTATTGGGCCCTGATCGAATCGGGGCGCGGGCTGCAGGGCGGCTTCATCTGGGAATGGATGGACCACGGCATCCTCGTCGGGAGCGGCGGCGCCGATACGCCGACGAGCCTGTATCCGCCGG
Organism: Spirochaetota bacterium; assembly: GCA_023406985.1. Taxonomy (GTDB): domain Bacteria; phylum Spirochaetota; class Spirochaetia; order Treponematales; family Breznakiellaceae; genus JAEXTK01. The sequence continues at coordinate 1,107 of JAEXTK010000204.1, forward strand.
GACCGAACGCGGCGCAGGCGGACGGAGGCGGCGCGGCGGCCCGCGCGGCGCCGGGATCCGGCAAGGCCTGGCGCTACGGCGGCGACTTCGGCGAGACGCCCGCGGACCTGGACTTCATCGCGGACGGCCTCGTGTTCCCCGACCGGAGCCTCAAGCCCGCCATGGCCGAGTGCGCCTTCCTGTTCCGCCCCATCCGCGCGTACGCGGGCCTGCCGATGGACTACTTCGTCCGGAAGGAGCGGCACGGCGGCTCCGCCTCCGCGGACGCAGCCCCCGCGTGGGGGACGGTCTTCGTGGAGAACCGCTTCGACTTCATCGGCCTCGGCGGGTTCGAGCTCTCCTGGAACGTCGTGTCCGGAGACCCCGCGCGATCCGAGCGCGACGGCTCGGTCGCGGCCGGCAGGGTACGACTGCCGGCGATTCCGGCCGGCGGGATGGAGCGCGTGGAGCTCGGCTTCCCGGCTTCAGGCCGGGCGGCCGAGGCGCTCGCCGCCGCCCTCGCGGAAGGCGAATGCGTCCTCACCCTGGAATTCTCGCGCGCGGCGGCTTCCTCCTGGGCGCCGGCGGGGCACGTCGTCGCGCGGGAGCAACTCCCGCTCTCGCCGGCGCCTTCGCGCATCGAATTCCCCCGACCCGCGGCGGTCGGAGCGCGGGCCGGGAGCGCCGGCGGCCTGACGCCGACCTTCGGGCCGGACGGATTCCTCACCTCGCTCAAGACGGCCGCGGGCGCGGAACTGCTCGCGTCCCCCCTCGTCCCGAACCTTTTCCGCTCTCCGACCCAGAACGACGGGCTCAAGAACTTCATGGCCCTCCGCGGTAAGCCGGACTTCACCTTCTACTACACGGATAAAGCCATGTACGGGTGGTTGGACGCCGGCTTGAACGATCTCCGCTGGACGCTGGAGTCCTCGGACTCGGTAGAGTCCTCGGACCCTGTAGAGTCCGCGGAGTCCGGGCACGGAAGCCCCGGGGTCGGTTTCCGCAGCGCGCACCGCCTCCATACGGGCGCGAATGCGCACGTGGGCCGCTTCATCCAGACCTGGATGCGCGAGGAGGACGGCCGCGGCGGGTCGTCGCTGCGGGCCGAGTTCGTCTTCGACGTGGACCCGCGCCTCTGCGAGTTGCCGCGCGTCGGCCTCGTCTGCTCGCTCATGCCATCGTTGGATTCGGCCCGCTGGTTCGGGCTCGGCCCGCACGAGGCCTATTCCGACCGCAAGGCGGGAGCTCGGCTCGGCGTGTGGGAGGCCGATCTCGCGGGCCTCTCCGTGCCCTATATCCTGCCCCAGGAGAACGGGAACCGCCATGAGGTGCGCTGGGCCGCGTTCGGTCCCGCCTCGGGCGGCGGAGCCGGACTCGGGGTGGCGGGAGAGCCCCGCTTCGACTTCTCCCTGACGCCCTACACGGACCGGGAACTCTGGGAGGCGAAGCATTGGGACCGCCTTCCCGCCTTCGCCGACGCGGCCGCGCGGGGGCCCGTGTTGCACCTGGACGCGATCCAGCGCGGCGTCGGCACCGCCACGTGCGGCCCGGATACGCTGGAGCGGTACCGGGTGCGTCCCGGCGTCTACCGTCTGTCGCTCCGCTTCGCGTCTCTCTCGGGAGAAACGTTTTCTTGCCGGCGCCCCCCTTCGGCCCTCCAGGGTAGGGGCCGAAGGGGCGGAGGCCGGTTTGGGACGCGATCAGGGGAGCGGCCGGGCGGAAAGCCCGGAGCGTGAAGGCGAGGACTACCTCAAACGTATACTGGAGACCGCGCCGGTCGGCATCGCCGTGGTTCGCGGTCGCCTCATCCAGTCCGTGAACGACGGCTTGTGCGCGCTCACGGGGTACGACCGCGAAGACCTCGTCGACCAGGGGACGCGGCGGTTCTTCCAAAGCGACGAGGATTATGAGCGCGCGGGCCGTATCCTCTACGGCCCGAGCGACGGCACCGTACCGATGATCGAGTCCAGGATACTCCGGAAAGACGCGACCTTCCTGGACGTCCTCGTGCGGGTGGCCCCCTTCGCGGACGGCGTCCAAGACGAGCGGGCCTTCACCGTCGTCGTGATGGATATCGGGGAGCGAAAGCGCGCGGAGCACGCCCTGGAATCGCGGCTGCGCGCGGTGACGAGCCCGGAGACGGCGGACGAGGCTGCGCCCCGCCTGGATGCCCTCTTCGATCTGGAAGAGATCCAGAAGATCCAAGACGCGTTCTCCGTAGCCACCGGCGTCGCCTCCATCATCACCGACACCGCGGGCGTTCCCCTGACGCGGCCGAGCAACTTCACGCGCCTCTGCAGGGACGTGATCCGCGGCACGGGGAAAGGCTGCGCCAATTGCCGCCGTTCCGACGCCGCGCTCGGCCGCGTCAACCCGGTCGGACCGCTCATGGGGCCCTGCCTTTCCGGCGGGCTGTGGGACGGAGGCGCGGCCATCTCCGCGGGAGACCGGCACATCGCGAATTGGCTCATCGGCCAAGTCGTGGACGAATCGGTCGATCTCGCCCAAGTGCGCGCCTACGCCGCGGAGATCGGGGTCGACCAGGCCGCCTTCGACGTCGCGCTGGCCGAGGTTCCCCGCATGTCCAAGGAACGCTTCGGCAAGATCTGCGAGGCGCTCTTCCTCATCGCCCGGCAGCTCTCCATGCTCGCCTACGGCAACCTCCAGCAGGCGCGCGCCATCGTCGAGCGGCGGCGGACGGCGGAGGAGAAGGATGCCCTCTACCGCGAGCTCAAGCATCGGGTGAAGAACGGCATGGCCCTCATCGCGGCCCTCGTGGACCTGGAGGCGGGGCGTTCCAAGAATGGCGATACGCGGGCGGCCTTGGCCTCCACGCGGGTGCGGATCGAGTCCTTGGCTTCTCTCTACGACGCGCTCGGAGGTTCCGACGATCCGACGGAGATCCGCCTGGACGCCTACCTGTCCCGCATCGTCGGCGTGGCGGAGGCCACCTTCGGAGAGGCCGCGGCGAACGTGGACTTCCGGTGCGATTTCGTTCCGATGGTCACGAAGGCGCGGTCGGCCGCTCCGCTCGCCCTCATCCTCATGGAACTCCTCACGAACGCGATCAAGTACGCGTTCCCCGCGGGGAAGGGCGGCGCGGTGACGCTGGACCTGGCGCTGGAGGCGGACGGCGGCATCCGGTTCTCGGTGGCGGACGACGGGGTCGGTTTTCCCGCGGGCTTCGATCCGAAAGCGTCCGCGGGGCTCGGCATGGAATTGATCGGCATGCTCGTCGCTCAGTTGAGCGGCGATCTGGCCCTCGGGACGGGCACGGGAGCCCGCATCGATATCCGCCTGCCCGCGGGAAGCGGGCGGCCGGCGGACGCACCGGGCCCTCGTCCTGAACGATTTTGAACGGAGGCATCAATGCGCATACTCTTCATCGGCGGCACCGGTAACCTGTCGTACGACAGCTCCCTGCGCGCCGTCGCCCTGGGGCATGAACTCTACCATCTCAACCGCGGGAAGCGGGCCGACCGGAAGATCGACGGCGTCGTGACGCTCACCGCCGACGTCGGCGACGAGGCCGCCGTCCGGGCGGCGATCGGGAAGCTGGAATTCGACGCGGTGGTGGATTTCATCGCGTTCACGACGGCCCAGGTGGAACGGGACCTGCGCCTCTTCCGGGGGCGGACCGGCCAGTTCGTCTTCATCTCCAGCGCCTCGGCCTACCGGAAACCCCCGGTCCACCACGTCATCACCGAGTCGACGCCGCTGCACAACCCGCATTGGCGATACTCGCGCGACAAGATCGCCTGCGAACGCCTCCTGGACGCCGAGTGGAAGGAGCGCGGTTTCCCGGTCACCATCGTGCGGCCTTCGCACACCTACAGCCGGGGGTGGGTCCCGACGGCGTGGACCTCCCCGGATTTCACCGTGGCGGCGCGCATGCTCGCGGGCAAGGAGGTCGTCGTGCACGGCGACGGCCAGTCGCTGTGGACGCTCACGCACACCCGCGACTTCGCCGTCGGCCTCGTGGGCCTCCTGGGCAATCCCGCGGCCATCGGCGAGGCGGTGCAGATCACCGGCGACGAGGCCCTGACCTGGGAATCCATCCACCGGATCGTCGCCGCCTGCCTCGGCGTGGAGCCGAAGATCGTCCACGTCCCCTCGGACTTCATCGCCGCCGTGGACCCGGACATGGGCCAGCACTTCCTCGGCGACAAGACCTATTCGGCGCTCTTCGACTGTTCCAAGCTCAAGCGGCTCGTGCCGGAGTTCCGCACCACGATTCCGTTCCAGCAGGGCATCCGCGAATCCATCGAGTGGCTACGCGCGGACCCCTCCCGGCAGACGATCAACGCGGAGATCGACGCGATCATAGAGAAGGTGCTCGCCGCCTGGAAGCGGGGCATGCAGGCCGCGCTGGGTTGACGGCCAGGCCGGTGCGGGGTCGGGGCCGGCCACCGGACCGGCCGGAGCCACCGGCCGGCGGCCCTTATTTCAGGAAGTCGTCCCGCTGCGGGGTGAACACGTCCAGGACGTGCGAATCCGTGACGGCGACGCAGCCGTGGCGGACGTTCGGCGGCGCGTAAAGCGAATCGCCCTTGCGGACGCGGATGGTCTCGTCGCCCATCGTGAAATCGAGCTCGCCGTCCAGCACGTAGATGATCTGCTCGTGCGGGTGCTCGTGCATCGCGCCGACGCCGCCGGGCGCGAAGTGCATCTCGGAGGCCATGAGGGCGCCGCCGCGGGCTTTGATGGTCCGGTCGGATTTGGGGTCGAGCTGTTTCGCTTTCATGTCCTTGGCGAAGAAGAACGGCATTTCGAGCCTCCTGGTCGGTTTTCGTACCCGCGGCCGCGCGAATTCTACGCGGGGGTGGGGTTCCATTATACGACGACTACGTCGCGGACGCCGAAGGATCGGGCAAGTTCCGCCAGCCCCGCCATGGTCGCGTCGTCCTCCGCGGCGAGGTCGCGGAAGCGCGCCCGAACGCCCGCTTCCCGGTACCGGATGAGCTTGTAGCGGCAGGCCCGAGGGGAGGCGGCGATCACGCGGGATACCTCCCGGACGGTGAGCGCCGCGTCGAAGCGGCCCGCCACGACGACCGTCCTGACTTCGTGGAGCTTGCCCGCGGCCGAGAGGAAACGGAGGTTCGCCTTGACCGCCGCGTTGCCCGCGCCGACCAGGGCCCGATGTTCGGCCTCGTCCCAGGCCTTCACGTCCAGCATGAAACCTTCGGCCGCCTCCACGAGGCCGCCGAGCGCCGCGAAATCCGTGGACCCGTTCGTGTCCACGAGGCCGCCGAGGCCCGCTTCCCGGCAGCGGCGGAGCAGGGCCTCCAGGAAGGCCGCTTGGAGGCCGCATTCCCCGCCCGAGACGGTGACGCCGCGGATGAACGGCCGGACCCGTTCGAGGGCCGCGAGGACCTCGCCCGGCCTCATCCGGCGCGTCTTGGGCGAGGATCCGTGGGGACAGGCGGCCAGGCAGGCGCCGCAGTCGCGGCAGGTCGACGCGTCCCAGGCGACGCTTCCGTCCCGCGCCGCGAGGGCTCCGGCGGGGCAGGCGCCCACGCAGGCCCCGCACTGGACGCAGACGGCGCGGGTCTCCGGGTTGTGGCAGTACCGGCAGTCGAAGTCGCAGCCCTGGAGGAAGATCACCGCCCGGTTCCCCGGCCCGTCCACCGCGCTGGAGGGGAGGATGCGGGCGACGAGTCCGGCCGGCTCGTCCGCCGGCAAGGCCGCCGGCAAGGCCGCCGGCTCGCCCGCGCTATCGGCGCTCACTGCCGGAGGCGGCGGTCCAGGACGCCGAGGTTGTTGACCGCGTTCCGCCCGAGGGCGGTGGTGTCCTGGAGCGAGGCCTTCCCCTGGCCCAGCTTTTCCATCTCGGACCGCTTCACGAGGTAGCCGGTGATCCGCACGACGTCCGCGTCGGCCGCGTACGCGCTGAAGTAGCGGAGCCCGCTCGCCATGGCGCCTTTCGCGATGTCGAGGAGGTGGCGCGGATTGGCCTTCGCCGTCGGCTCGAAGGCGAAGACGTCGCCGATGCCGCTCGGGAAATAGCGGTGGAAGGGCGCGGACTGGAGGATATGCGCGAGCAGGTCCGGTTCCTCGCCGATCGGGATGCGGCAGCCGGGGCTGACCCCGTGATCCGAATCGATGCCGACCTGGGCGTGGAGCAGGTAGCGGCCGCCCGCCGCGGCGAGGCGCGGATTCCGGTGGGCGGCGACGAGGCCGTCCAGGCGTTCGATGAGGGAAAGGCCGAGCCGGTCGGCTTCCGGGTCGCGGCCGAACCGCTTGCCGCCGGCGAAGGCGTTGACGCACTCGGCCAGGCCCACGAGCCCGAACATCGCGGTGAAACGGTCCTTCCGGATGAGGCCCTCCTCCGCGAGGAAGCTCGACTCGAAGAAGCGCGACTCGTCCAGGAGGAACCGGACGCGCTCGTCCATGTACTCGAGCTGGCGCTCGACGACGTCGGGCAGGACCCGGTCGAACAGGTCGCGGGCGTCGGTCGCGAAGGGGGCGACGCGGCCGAGGTTGAGGCGCACGAGGGTGCAGGACCCGCCGCCGATGGGGAGGCCGTTGTAGCAGCTCGCGACGGCGTAATCCGGGAAGCCGAGGGCGCGGAATTCTTCGGAGAAGAGCCGGTGGTTGGCGAAGCTCGGCTTGGCGACCTCCAGGGCGACCGTCGCGGCGAGGAGGGCGAACTCGTCGTTCGTCCGCTCCGGATCGTACTTGAGGCTCAGGTTCGGGACGGCGTTCCGCTGCTCCCTGCTCAGTTCCAGGATCAACCTTCCGGCGACCGTCTCGTCCGGTCCGATGTCCGCGTGGCAGAAGGAGTCGTTGATGGTGCGGTCGATCTGGAGGAGGAAGAGGCCGATGGCCTTGCGCGCCTCCGCCTCATCCCGGACGAAGGGCTCCAGGAGGGCGTCCAGGTCGCCGAGGTAGACGGGGAAGGTCGTGACGCTCGGCACGTGGCGGTACAGGATGAGGAGGTTCGCGGTCGCCTCCCAGATGTCCCGCGGCGGCGCGAGGCCCAGGAAGGCGGACCCGCGGGCCATGAAGGACGCGTAATCGGGCACGATGTAGCGGGGACGGTACGGCGCGTTGCCCTCCCCCAGGTCGCAGACGGCGCCCGCGTCCAGGTAGCGCCGCAGGCCCTCTCCGATCGAAAGGGGCGTCGCGTTCGATTCGCCGACCCGGGCCAGGCCGGCGACCTTCTGCTGGTAGGTGAGGACGGGATCGGTGATGACCGAAAGGGCTGGATTCATGGCGACTCCCCGGTAGGCCTGGACGCTCGATGCTCGCCCCATTATACGACTCCCCGCTTTCCGTCCGCAAGCGACGCGTTCGGGCGGGTCGGCCGCGGCGGAATCTCCGGCGCCGCCCTTGCGTTAATTATACTATATCTATCATAAATGTAGTATATTCGAAGTCGCCGGCGGCCGGCGGTTGGCGTCCGGCGGCCGGCGGTTTGCGGCCGACGGCCGTCAACGCAGCGAAAAGGATAGTCTATGGCCACGTCTGGAGATATCGTTCGATTGCTCACCGATCTCGACGCGCTCGCGGGCGTCTCGGGCTACGAGAGCCGGGTCGGGGATCGGCTGGAACGGGAACTCGCGCCCTGGGTGGACGATCACCGCCGGGACGCCCTCGGCAACCGTTTCTTCGTGAAGCGGGGCATCGATCCCGACTTCCGCGTCATGCTGAGCGCGCACATGGACGAGATCGGCCTGATCGTGAGCTACATCGACGAGGCCGGCTTCGTGTACGCGGTGCCGGCGGGCCTCCTCGATTTCCGCTACCTGCCGGGGCGGGACTACCTCATCCAGACGGAGACCGGGCCCGTGCCCGCGATCAGCGGCACCATGAGCGTTCACCTCCTGGACGAGAAGACGATGGCCGTGCCGTCCACGGCCGACGACCTCTACTTCGACCTCGGCTGCCGGTCCCGACGGGAGGTGGAGGCGCTCGGCGTGAAGGTGGGCGATTCCATCAGCTTTGACCGCGCGGGGCGCGTCCTCGGCGGCCGTCTCTTTTCGGGCAAGGCCATGGACAACCGGGTGGGCTGCGCGGTCCTCGTGGAGACCATGCGGCGGCTGTCCCAGACCCGCATCCTGCCGACGGTGTACGCGGTGGGGACGGTGCAGGAGGAACTCGGCATCCGGGGCGCCGGCCCGGCCGCGGCGAGCGTCGCGCCCCGGGTTGCCGTCGCGGTGGACATCATCTTCGCCGGCGGGACGCCGGACATCCCGGAGCGCAAGCTGCCGATCAAGCTGGGCGCCGGACCCGCGATCAAGTTCCACGACTGGTCGCCGGGGAACGCCTTCGTCGGCAATACGGTGCCCCGCTACATGACCGACCGGCTCGTCGCCGCCGCCGAGCGCATCGGCATCCCCTACCAGCGGGAAGTCGTCCTCAACGGCGGGACCGACGCCTGGGCCATCTCCATGAGCGGTACCGGGGTGCTCACCGGCTGCGTGTCCATACCCTGCCGATACGTCCATTCCACGGTGGGCTGCGTGGACCTGGAGGACGTGGAAAATTCGATCCGCCTCATCGTCGCCTTCATGGAGGGGCTTGACGCGGAATACGGCAGGATGGACGATTACCAAATCTGAAGCGCGCCGGAAGCAGCATCGCGCGGACAAGGAGAGACGGATGCCCACCACGAGCGATCGCACCGCAGGATTCGGAGAGTCGGTCATCCGGCGGATGACGCGCGTGGCCATGGAGCACGGCGCCATCAACCTGTCCCAAGGCTTCCCCGACTTCGACCCGCCGGAGGAACTCCGAACGGCGCTCGCCGCGGCGGCGACGGCCGGCCCGCACCAGTACGCGGTCACCTGGGGCGCCGCCAACTTCCGCGCCGCCCTGGCCGAAAAGCAGCGGCGCTTCATGGGCATCCCCATCGAGGCGGACGCGAACGTCGCCGTCACCTGCGGCGCTACCGAGGCCATGATGGCGGCCATGTTGAGCGTGGTGAACCCCGGCGACGAGGTCGTCGTCTTCTCCCCCTTCTACGAGAACTACGGGGCGGACGCCGTCCTCTCCGGGGCGGCTCCCGTCTACGTGCCCCTCGTTCCGCCGGACTTTTCCTTTGACCGCGCGGCCCTGCGCGCCGCCTTCCTGCGCCGGCCGAAGGCCCTCATCCTCTGCAATCCTTCGAACCCCACGGGCAAGGTGTTCACGCGCGACGAACTCGCGTACATCGCGTCGCTCGCGGAGGAATTCGACGCCTGGGTCATCACCGACGAGGTGTACGAGCACATCGTCTACGACGGCGCGGAGCACGTCTACTTCGCGTCGCTCCCCGGCATGGCGGAGCGGACGATCAGCTGTAGTTCGCTCTCCAAGACCTACTCCATCACCGGCTGGCGCCTCGGCTACACGATCGCCCCCGAGTCGGCCACCGCGGTGATCCGCAAGGTGCACGATTTCCTCACCGTGGGCGCGGCGGCGCCCCTGCAGGAGGCGGCGGTGGCGGGTCTCCGGCTGCCGGCGAGCTACTACGACGGCCTCCGCGCCTCGTATACCCGCAAGCGGGACGTCTTCCTCTCCGCCTTGGACGAGGCGGGCCTCCCCTATACGCGGCCGCAGGGCGCCTATTACGTCCTCGTGGACATCGGCGAATTCGATCCGTCCAACGATACGCGGTTCTGCGAGTGGCTCGCCGCGGAGGGCGGCGTGGCGGCGGTGCCCGGTTCCAGCTTCTTCCGCGAGAAGGTGACCAACCTCATCCGCTTCCACTTCGCCAAGAAGGAAGCGACGCTCGCGGAGGCCGGTGCTCGGCTCAAGAACCTCCGGCGGGTCTGGCGCGAAAAGGGCTACGCGTAGCGAACGGCGTTACGCGTAGCGAACGGCGTTACGCGTAGCGAACGGTTCTAACAAAGCCTTCACTTGACTACCGCTAAGCGAAACCGATACAAATGTTGGGTACTATCGTATCGACGGCGCGCAGCCGGCGTCCGCGCGGAAGGTATCCGCGCGTGAGAGCCGGGACGGCGCCGCGGTTACGGATGGAAGGGCGCCGCACGATACGGGCCGCTTGCATCCGGTAGCTCCAAACGCGGCCGTCGGCCGCACTCGAGAACAGTATGAAGAGATTCGGTCCGCTCCGGTTCTACCGCGAGGCGCTCAGCATCGCCTTACCCGTGATGCTGCAGCAGCTCATCATGAGCCTGGTATCCCTCATCGACAACTTCATGGTCGCCGGCCTCGGCGACGCGAAGATGGCCGCGGTCAACGTGGCCAACCAGGTCAATTTCGTCTACTTCGTCATCCTCTGGACGCTCTGCGGCGCGGGCGGCATCTACCTGGCCCAGTTCCGCGGCGCGAACGACGAGGAGGGCATGAAGCAGGCCTACCGCTTCAAGGCCATCTTCGCCCTCGCCGTGTCGGCCGTCCACTTCGTCCTCTGCTGGACCATCCCCGAGCAGCTCATGGCCGTCATGACGCGGGGCAACGCCGCGCAGGAGGAGATCGTCGCGATCGGGGCCGATTACCTCAGGCTCGTGTCCTTCACCTGGTTCCCCATCGCCATCTCCACGGCGATCGGCACCGGCTTCCGCGAGGTCGGGAAGCCGCGCATCCCGCTCATCATCTCGGTGGTGGCCACCCTGGTGAACACGGCGGGCAACTGGTTCCTCATCTACGGCAACCTCGGCGCTCCGCGCCTGGAGGTGGCGGGCGCCGCCATCGCGACGATCATCGCGCGCCTCGTGGAACTCGGCGCCTTCATCGCCTACGTACGGCTGAAGAAGGAGTCCTTCTTCGTGCCGCTCCGCCGTCTCCACGCCATCGACCTGAAGCTCATGCGCGTCATGACGGCCAAGTCCGGCATGATGCTGGCCTCGGAGACCACCTGGGTCGTCTCGGAGACGGTGATGACCGCCCTCTACAACGGGCGGGGCGGCGCGGAGGTCGTGGCGGGCATGGCCGCCGGCTGGACCGTCGCGAACGTATTCTTCCTCGTGTTCAACGGCATCCACGCGGCCACCGCCGTCATCGTCGGCGGCACGCTCGGGGCCGGCAAGCTGGACGAGGCGCGGGAGAAGGCCTACTGGCTCAAGTCGGGATCCCTCGTCATGGGCGCCGTCGTCGCCGCGCTCGCGGCCCTGTCCACCCTGGCCATCGGTCTCGTGTTCGGCAACCTCACGCCCGCCGCGCGCCTGGTGACCCGCGGGCTCGTGTTCGTGATCGCGGCCTACCTGCCGATCTGGACCCTGCTCAACGCCCAGTTCGCCATCTCCCGCGCGGGCGGCGACACGGCGCTCGGCATGTACGTGGACGTCTCCGTCAACGTGCTCCTCTTCGTGCCCGGAGCCTTCGCCCTCGCCCTCGGCACCACGCTGGGCCCGGTGGCCATGCTCGCGATCATCAAGGTCACGGACATCGTCAAATACCTCATCGCCCGCTGGTACCTCAAGAAGGAACGCTGGGTGAAGAACCTGACCGTGCGGGAAGATGAGGCAGCGTAGCTGCCGATCGGCGTAGCCGCCGTTCCGCCGAATTCGGATGGAGGGGGAGTACCGGGAGGCCGGCCCGCCGCCCGGCTCCCCCGCGTCCGCCCTTCGTTACGCGACTCCCCCTGCCTCCGCCCTCCTCGGACGCGGATCCCCGCCCTCAGGCGGAAATCCGCGTCTTGCGGGGGGCTCCGTCACCCCCACTCTTGGAAGTTGGCGGATAGGACGCCGCGAATCGGGAAGAGCTGGAATTTCTTCAATACTGAGGCCGGCGGTGAGCGTGCGCCTTCGGGCTCGATCTCAGCCGACCGCGAGGACCTCGAAGATGCCGAACGCGGAAAAATCCCGAGCGTTGGACGTCGCGAGGCTTCGGATTCCTGCCGCCGCGTAGGTGGCGGCGAGATACGTATCGAGTATGCGTTTGCGCCCCAGCCCGTACTCCCGCATCCAGCGCAAGAAGAGCGCGGTCGCTTCGGCGCCGGGGAGGATGCGCTCCACCTCACGCGCCGACCACCAGAATTCGGCCCGATCGACGGCCTGCTCGACGGTAAGCGGATGCGCGAATCGTTTGGGATCGCTGACCACATGGATGAATTCGGTAAGTACTTGGGGCGCGAGGGCGAAAGGACGGCCGCGCGCATCCTCCATCCGCGATTTGATGAACGACCATGCGGCCTCGTGCCCCGGCGAATCGATGGCCTCCGCCTGTACGAGTAGGGTCGTATCAAGCGCGATCATCGAACATCTCGTCGCCAAGATCGGATAAATCGAGCCGCTCGTAGAGCGGTCCCAGCTCCGTCGGCCGCAGGTCCGCGAGCGACGGCCCCCGCTCAAGCTCATCCGTCGCGAAACGGCGCATCGCCTCCCGGATGAGTTCGGCCGCCGCCATCCCCCGCTCCGCGGCCGTCTCCTTGAAGAGATCGTAGATCGGCTCTTCGATGTGGATCGTTACGGTTTTCATATCATAAATATATGCATATGTATGTTTCTGTTTCAAGCGAGGGAGTGAGGTAGGGAGCGTACCGGGATTGAGCGCGGCGGCTCCTCTCGCCCGCGCCGGCCCCCGCGGTCGCTACTCCCCTGCCGCCAGACTCCTCGGCCGGGAGGCCGCTTCCACGGATAAGGCTTGCCCGGGCCTGCGGCGGGCCCTGGCCCCCCCTCCATTTTTGTTAAAAGCGTAATATATATCAACCTAAGGCTCGGGAATGGGTGTAAGCTAAGGATTAAGCGGTTGAATTGGCCGCCGGAGGCGGGCCATCTCCTCATCCCGTGGGACTCCCTGGCCCGTGAAAGCCTTCTTCCCGTTCCCTTTCCGGGACTCCTCACGCCGGTATCGGTTGAGCAGTCCCGAATCTATGCCCAAATCACGCGCCACAGCAGCGGCACTCTTACCCGTTGCCCTCAGAAGCTCTAACGCATTTCGCTTCAGCTCCACAGGGTATGTTCTCCTCTTTTCTCCCATGATCTCTCCCTCCTATAGTCTGGGAGAGGCTTAACCTCTTGTCCACTCAAACGGGGCAGGTCCAAAATCCGCAATACCCCGATTCGTCTTACAGACTTTTAGCCTCAAAGCTTAACAGTCCGCCTCATATCCGCCTCTCCCGGAGCGGGGGTGCCGTAAGACCCCGGAGAAGGGGAGCGAGCGGCGATAGCGCGAGCTGCCCTTCGAGGAGTCTGGAGGCAGGGGGAGTAGCGACGGTGGGGGCGGGCGCGGGCGAAGGGCAACCCCCGGTTACGCGCAGGGACTCCCCCTCCCTACGCCTTCAGGCTCTCCAAATCCCCGACGAGTTCGGCGCCGGCGGCGGGGGAGGAGGAGTCGAAGACGAGCTCGTCGGTGGCGCCGTGGCGCCGCTTGAGGAGGATCCGCAGGAAGGCGTCCGCGCTCTCGTTGATGCTCCGGTTCATGGCGCCGTCGGACGGCGCCGCGAGGGAGCCGGCGCGGGCGATGCGGACCTGGACCTCCATCTTGTGGAAGCGGTCGCCGAGGAGGATCCGCAGCGTCGAGCCCTGGTATTCCAGAAGGTCGACGTGGGCGCCCGTATAGGTCGTGAATCGGTACTCGGTCCCCGCGATCCAGAGGATGCAGATGAAGCCGTTGAACGCGGCGCCGCGCCAGGGCACGCGCGCCAGGCTGAGGGTGAAGGACGCCGGCTCGGGGCGGTGATCGAAGTTGTTGGCCTGGAGCCAGATCCAGGAGCGGGGCATGGAGCTGCCCCAGTCCTTCTCTATGTAGCCGCGCCCCCCTTCGAACGAAATCCGCTCGCTCGTCCCCGCCGCGTCCGTAATGGTCGCCGCGCCCGCGGTCGCGTGGTCCAGGCTCGCGATCCCGTGGCGGCATTCCATGAACGGCGCGAAGGAGTAGGGCCCCATGACCCCGGGGCTGAGGATGGAGCTGCGCGGGGGCGTCGTCGCTCCGTAGCGGATCTCGGCTTGTATGCGGCCGTCCTTGTCCTCCAGATCCGCCTGGATGCCGGAGAGGGAGAAGCGGTTCGATCCGACGCGCACCTCGAACGGCTCGTCGGACGCGGAGAAGGCGCCGACGGGGAAGGCGAAATAGCGGGAAGCGCCGGTGGCGCCGTCCAGCGTCTGCACGAAGGCGTGGTCGCCGTCGTCCGACCGGGAAATGCCGGGTATGAACACCAGGCTCCGCGGTCCGAGGGAGGTCCTCCCCGCGGCCGGTCCCGCGGACGTCTGCTTGAAGTACCACCCTTCGAAATAGTTCTTTTTTCGATGCGCTCCCTGATAGAGGATGGGATGGAAGATGCGGAAACGCTTCAAAAACATAGGAATAGTCTTATAGAGCCGGAAGCCGAAGTCAAGAAACGGGAGCCGTTGCGGTTATTTCCTACCAGCTGAAGAATCGGCGCCGGTACTCGGCGCCGACGCGGCTCAAGGTTTCGGCCGGCGGTTCGCCGTCCGTCGCGCGCTTGCGCAGGTCTACCGAAAACTGGTTCATCGAAAAATGGCGGAATAGGAGCACCGAGGGGCGGAGCCGCGCCGCGTCGGCGGCGCCGTAGGCCGCTTCCATCGCGGCGGCGAAGGGCTCGAAGAGTTTCCCCCGGCCGAGTTCCGAGTAACCGATGATCCAGAGCGGGAGGGCCTCGGAGCCCGCGGATAGGCCGGAGCCCGCGGAAAGGCCGGAGCCCGCGGAAAGGCCGCGGTGGAACGCGAGGATGAGCTCCGCCATGACCGCCTGCGAGTCGCGGATGGCCGCCGCCACCGCGGCCCCGGCTCGGGCGAGGACGGCGAGTTCGGCGGTCCGCGGCGTGTGGATGGGCGTCTTGTTGAGGATGACGACGTTCTTGCGGAAATCCACGCCGAGTTCGGGATGGGACCGGAAGAACCCGTCCGCGAGCTTTCCGGAAGGCCCGACGAGGTAGCGGCGATTCTCGGCGGCCTGCTCGCGCCGGCCGGGGTTGTCGGCCACGAGGATGAGCTTGATCTCGTCCGACTTTTCCACCCCATCCAAGGCGCCGTTGTACACCACCGGGGTCTCCACGGCGAAGGAGCCCCCCTCCCGGCCGTCCACGAGCGCCTGCTGGGCCGCGCGGAGCTCGGGAACCGACGCCGCCAGGTCCTCGACGTAGGCGCGGTAACGATCGCGGGCGGAACGGAAGGCTTTCCAGGCGGCATCGGTCATGGCCGGACTCTAGCACGCCGCCCGGAGCCCGCCAAGGCGGCGGAGGTCGCCGCGGTATCTGCCGCGGCCGACGCCGGCCGACGCGTCGAACGCCGGCCGTAGGCGACGCGTTGCCGATCTTTCGACCGCGGCTTGCCGAGTTGCCGTTGAGCGCGTACAATGCGACACATCCACCCTGAACTGTCGGAGACCGCATGCTGCCCATTGGCGACGACAATAGCTACCGCCTCCGTACCCCCGTGGTGACCTGGCTCCTCATCGCCGCGAACATCGCCGTGTTCGTTTTCCTGCAGGGTTTCGGCACCGACGAGCGGTTCGTCTATTCCTATTCGATGGTCCCCCAGGAGATCCTTTCCGGCCGCGACCTCGTCACGCCGGACCGGGCGGTCGTCGACCAGGAGACCGGGGAACGCTACCTCGTGCCGGGGCTCGGCGCCACGCCGGTGCCGATCTACCTCACCATCCTCATCTCGATGTTCATGCACGGCGGCCTGGCCCACATCGGCGGCAACATGCTCTTCCTCTCCATCTTCGGCGACAACGTGGAGGACCGGCTCGGCCATTTCCGCTTCCTCCTCTTCTACCTCCTGGCGGGCATACTCGGCGCCGCCGCGCACATCCTGGTGAGCGCGTTCCTCGGCGACGGCCTCCTCACGCCGACGCTCGGCGCCTCGGGCGCCATCTCCGGCGTCATGGGCGCGTACCTCCTCCTTTTTCCCGGAAACCGCGTCCGGGTGCTCCTCTTCAACATCATCCCCACGACCGTGAGCGCCATCGTGGTCATCGGCCTCTGGTTCGTGTTCCAGGTGGTCAACGGGTTCGGCTACCTCGGCGGGATCCGGGGCGACGGCGTGGCGTACGCCGCCCACATCGGCGGCTTCGCGTACGGTTTCTTCGGCGTGCGGCGGTGGGTTCCCCGGCGGCGCCGGCGCGTCCGGTATTATTACTAACCCAATGCGGGGGCGCGGGCTCCCGGAAGGATACATCCGGTGAATAAAATTCTCGCAAAAAAACAGCTGTCGGCCGACGTGTACGAACTGACCGTGGAGGCGCCGCTCATCGCGCGGGCCCGGAAGGCCGGGCAGTTCGTCATCGTCCAGATCGATACCGACTGGGGCGAGCGCATCCCGCTCACCATCGCGGACGCGGACGCGGCGGCGGGCACCATGACCCTCGTGTTCCAGGCCGTCGGCGCGAGTACCCATCGCCTCGCGGCGAAGGGGGTCGGCGACTACGTGGAGAACATCCTCGGGCCGCTCGGAAACCCCACGCACATCCAGAAGTTCGGGACGGTGGTCTGCGTCGGCGGCGGCATCGGCGTCGCGCCGCTCCACCCCATCGCCCAGGCCATGAAGGCCGCGGGGAACCGGGTGATCATCATCATCGGCGCCCGCACCAAGGACCTCGTCATCTTCGAGGACCGCATGCGGAAGATCGCCGACGAGCTCGTCGTGGTCACCGACGACGGCTCCTACGGCCGGAAGGCCCTCGTGACGGTGCCGCTCACCGAGTATTGCTCGGCGGATCCCAAGCCCGACTGGGCGGTCGCCATCGGGCCGCCCGTCATGATGAAATTCTGCGCCGAGGCGACCCGGCCCTTCGGCGTCCACACCGAGGTCTCGCTCAACACGATCATGATCGACGGCACCGGCATGTGCGGCGGCTGCCGCGTCACCGTCGGCGGCGAGACCAAGTTCGTGTGCGTGGACGGCCCCGAGTTCGACGGCCACAAGGTCGATTTCGACAACATGATGACCCGCCTGCGCGCCTACAAGATGCGCGAGGACGAGGACCACCACAAGTGCCACATCGGTCTGGGACTGGAGCCGGCGCCGACCGTCCAGCCCGCCAACCCCGCCGCGGCCGTCCAGGGAGGATCGAAGTGAGCCACGCGACCATGACCAAGGAACAGCTCGAGTCCGCGGCCGCCGCGGCGCTCGCGGAGCTCAAGGCGAAGGCCGCCTCCGGAGAGGCGATCACCGCCAAGGGCCGCATGGCCATCCCCGCCCAGCCCATGCCCGCCCAGGATCCGATCGCCCGCGGCAAATGCCAGGCGGAGGTCGCCCTCGGCTACGGCGAGGCCCAGGCCCTCCTGGAGGCGGAACGCTGCCTCCAGTGCAAGAACGCCCCCTGCGTGAAGGGCTGCCCCGTCGGCGTGCCGATCCCGCGCTTCATCGCCGAGATCCAGAAGGGCGACTTCAAGGCCGCCGTGGACGCGATCAAGGAGACGAATCTGCTGCCCGCGGTCTGCGGGCGGGTTTGTCCCCAGGAGAAGCAGTGCCAGCTCGAGTGCACGGTCGGCAAGGGCCTCAAGGACGTGGAGAAGGCCGTAGCCATCGGACGGCTCGAACGCTTCGTCGCCGATTGGGAACGGGCCGCCGGCAAGGTGACCGCCCCGACGGTCAAGCCGCCTACTGGCAAGAAGGTCGCCGTCATCGGTTCCGGCCCCGCGGGCCTCACCGTGGCCGCCGACGTCGCCCGCGAGGGCCACGAGGTCACCATCTTCGAGGCGTTCCACAAGGCCGGCGGCGTCATGGTGTACGGCATCCCCGAATTCCGCCTGCCCAAGGCCATCGTCCAGGCCGAGGTGGACACCCTGGCCAAGATGGGCGTCAAGATCGAGACGAACTTCCTCGTCGGCCGCACGCGGACCATCCGCGAGCTGTTGGACCAGGACAAGTTCGACGCCGCCTTCGTCGGCGTCGGGGCCGGCCTCCCCAAGTTCCTCGGCATTCCCGGAGAGAACCTCGTGGGCGTCTTCAGCGCGAACGAGTACCTCACCCGCACGAACCTCATGAAGGCGTACGACGAGTCGCACGCGGCCACGCCCATCTTCAGGTCCAAGATCGCGGCGGTCATCGGCGGCGGCAACGTCGCCATGGACGCGGCCCGCATGGCCCTCCGCCTCGGCGCCGAGCAGGTCCACGTGATCTACCGCCGTACCCGGGACGAGATGCCCGCCCGCGCCGAGGAAGTGGAGCACGCCATGGAGGAGGGCATCGTCTTCGACTTCCTCCGCAACCCCGACAAGATCCTGGGCAGCGACAAGGGCGTCGTCGTCGGCATGGAAGTGCAGAAATTCGAGCTCGGCGAACCGGACGCGTCCGGCCGCCGGAGTCCCGTGGCGATCCCCGGCTCCGAGTACGTCTTCGACTGCGACACGGTCATCGTCGCCCTGGGCAACGAGTCGAATCCCCTGCTCGTGAAGACCACCGAAGGCCTCGTCGTGGACAAGAAGGGGCGGATCACGGTGGGCGAGGACCAGAAGACCTCGCTGGACGCGGTGTACGCCGGCGGCGACATCGTCCTCGGCGCGGCCACGGTCATCCTCGCGATGGGCGAGGGCCGGCGCGCCGCGGCCGCCATCAACGAGCTCCTCGCGAAAGGATAGCGGTGCTGCCGCCCGCGCTCTCCGCGGCGCTGGGGCGCGTGGTCGGCGAACTGACGCGGACCCGCGGCTGCCACACGGTGATCCTCTTCGGGTCCCGGTCCCGCGGGGACGCCGCGGCGGACAGCGACGTGGACCTCCTCGGCGTCGGGGAGGGCGTCGCCGACGGCCCGCTGTCCCGCGCGGTCGGCGGCTACGATTTCGACGTCTGGATCGCGGACGAGCGCTCGGTCGAGGGCGACCTGGAAGAGTTCCTCAAGATCGAGGACGGGAGGCCGCTGGTCCAGCGCGCGGCCTACGGCGACGGACTCCTGCGGCGGGTGAAGGCCCGCGTCGCCGCGGGACCGCCGCCCTTGTCGGCGGAGGAGCGCGCCCAGCGCATCCGGTGGCTGGAGCGCATGGCGGCGCGGGCCGGGCGGCCCGACGACGAGGGCCGCTACCGCCTGCTCTGGCTCGCCGCCGAACTCCCCCGCGTCCGCTTCGAGCTGGCCGGCCGTTACTGGCTCGGGCCCAAACGCGCGCTCGCCCTCCTCGCCGAAGGGGATCCGGCGTTCTACCGGGAGTACCGCGAACTCCTGCGCGCGCCGTCCGCCGCGGCCGCGGCGGCCTGCATCGCCCTGCTCGCGGCCTCCGCGGCATCGCCGCTCCCGCCGACGCCGCCGACGCTGCCGTCGATGCCGTCGATGCCGTCGATGCCGCCGCTCCCGTCGACGCCGTCGCTCCCGCCGCCGCCGCCGCTCCCGCCGACGCCGCCGCCTCGATAAGAATTTCGTTTACGGAACGGTCGCGCGGCCTATACCTCTTGCCTATCCTGGAACTATAGTTATCTTCGTGAGGACACCTTAAAGGAGGAAGTCGCATGAAGAAAAAGTTAACCGTTTTAGTTGCCGCCCTCGGCGCGGCCCTATCCCTAGCCGCCTATGCGGAAGGGGGAGCCGGTATGACGCTCTCCCTGATCCATGTCAACGACACCCACGCCAAACTGGAAAGCGCGTTCGGTGAGATCAAGGTCGATATCGACGGGAACCTCAAGGGCAAGCGCACCTTCGTGGAACTCGGCGGTTTCGCCCGCCTTTGGGCCGCCGTCGATAGAATCCGCGCGGAAAAGCCGAGCGCCCTGTTCGTGCACGCGGGGGACGTCTTCCAGGGCACGCTCTACTTCACCCAGTTCGTCGGAGCCGCGGATCGCGACTTCCTGAACGCGATGAAGCTGGACGCCATGACCACGGGCAACCATGAATTCGACAAGGGCCCGTCCGCCTTGGCCGCCTTCGCCCAGGGCGCAGATTTCCCGATCGTGGCCTGCAACCTGGACGTTTCCGCGGAACCCGCGCTCGCGGCGGTCGTGAAGCTCTACGTGATCAAGACGGTGGACGGCCAGAAGGTCGCGCTCGTCGGCGTGGCGACTCCCGAAACGCCGTACATCTCCTCCCCCGGTCCGACGGTCAAGTTCCTCGATCCGGCGGCTTCGCTCGCCAAGGTCGTGCCGGAGCTGGAAAAGCAGGGCGTGAACAAGGTCGTCGTCCTTTCGCACCTCGGCTACGAGGTGGACAAGGCCCTCGCTACCAAGACGACCGGCGTGGACGTCATCATCGGCGGCCACTCGCACACGCTGCTCGGCCCCATGGCGGACCTCGGCCTCAAGAGCCTCGGCGATTACCCGACGGTCGTCAAGGACGCCGCCGGCGACACCGTGCTCATCGCCACGAGCTGGCAGTGGGCCAACGCGATCGGCACCCTGAACGTCGCGTTCGACGGCGCGGGGAAGGTCGTCGGCTACGACGGCACGCCCAAGCTCCTCGCCGGCAAGGACAAATTCCGCATCTACGACTTGAGCGGAGCCGACGGCAAGATGAAGCGGGTGGAATTCGTCCGGCAGGGCGACGGGTCCTTCTCGGCCAAGGAATACGACGGCAAGGCCTACGCCGCCGAGCCTCCGGCCGAGACCAAGGCCGCGTACGTGGACGCCCTCGCCAAGTTCACCGCCTCGGCGGCCGCCGATCCGCGCTTCATCTTCGTGGATGCGAAGCCGGAAGGCGTCGCGAAGCTCAAGATCTACTCCGCCGACGTCGACGCGCTCAAGAAGAAGGTCGCGACCGCCGCCGCCGAGGAGCTCAAGCGCTTCAATAACCAAGGGCCGGGCCCGATCATCGCCGACTCCATGATCTGGAAGACCGGCGCCGATATCGCCGTCATGAACCCGGGCGGCGTGCGCGTCGACCTCGTGGCCGGCGACGTCTCCGTAGCCCAGGTCTACGAGCTGCAGCCCTTCGCCAACACCCTCATGACCATGGACCTCTCCGGCGCCGAGGTGCTGAAGGTCCTGGACGACATGACCGACTTCTGCATCACGACGTACAACAAGACGCCGGAAACGGCCTACGTCTATCTCGCCGGCGCCAAGATGACCCTGCTCGTGAACGCGGCCAAGGGCGCGCGCGTCGCGGACGTCCAGGTCCAGGCGAAGGACGGAAGCTGGAAGCCCCTCGATCCCGCTGCGACGTACAAGGTCGTGGTGAACAACTTCATGGGCACGGGCGGCGACAAGAACTTTACCCTCGGCGCGCTCCCCGCGGATCGGAAGTACGACACCGGCTTCATCGATTCGGAGGCCATGCTCGAGTACGTGACGGGCAAGACCCTCAAGAACTCGGGCGAAGAGCGCGTGAAGAACGTCCTCTAGCCGGTCCCGTTCCCTACCGTATCGTGAAGCCCGCGCCCCGCGCGGGCTTCCTTTTTTGCGGGTCACCGCCCGAAGGCTCTTCCTTCAGCGGAAAGCAGGACCCCTCGTTACGGCTGACGAGCGGGCCCTGCGCGGCTCCTTGAAAATTACGCGCCGTGCGGGCATTATGGCGGCATGAAGTTACGTACGCGCATAGCGCTCGCCGCGCTCGTCGTCGCCGTGATGCCGGTCCAGGCGCAGGATAAGCCGGACGCGCTCAAGACCTACCGCCTCGGGCGCGACCTGGAGGCCCAGGGGCGCGCGGCCGATGCCATGGTCCGCTACGACGAGGCCGTCGCCATCTGCCAGCAGGAAATCGCCCAGAACGCCACGAACATGGATTCCTATACCGTCCTCGTGTGGTCCCTCCTGCGCCAGAAGAAGTACCAGGACGTGATCGAGTGGGGGCAGAAGGGCCTCAAGATCAACGCGAACGACTTCCGGGTGATCGAGACCCTCGGGGAAGCGTACTTTTTCCTTTCCAACTTCAAGGAATCCCTCAAGGCCCTGGAACGCTACGTGGACGGCGCGCCCCAGGGGGAGCGGGTTTCCGTTGCCTATTTCTTCATGGGCGAGATCTACCGCATCCAGAAGCAGCACCACCACGCGGACATAGCCTATACCACGGCGGTGAAGCTGGAGCCGAGTCTACCGCTCTGGTGGTTCCGGCTCGGCAGCGTACGCGAAGCCGCGGGCGATTACGCCGCGGCCGTGGCCGCGTACGAGCGGGCCGTCGCCCTCAATCCCTCGTACAAGGATGCCGCGGAAGCCTTAGACCGGGCCAAGAAGCGGAACGCCTAGCGGCATTTCCTGCCAAGCGGCGTTTCCACGCCGGACGATAGTTCCTAGGACGCCCGGCGGGTCGCGAACGCCAGAATGAACGGCGCCCAGGCGAGGGCCGCGGCCGCGATCAGGATGATGCGGCCTGCGGCCGTGCGGCCTGCCGTCGTGCGGCCTGCGGCACCGCCGTCGGACGCCGAGTCGCCAGTCCGCGCGGCCGAAGGCTCGGCCGCCGCTTCCGGGGCTGAGGCTCCTCCGTTTCCCGCGCGGTCGGCGGGCCCGGACAATTCGATGAGGAGCCGGTCGATGCCGCCGATCGGATCCTTCCGCTCGATGCCGCCCTTCTTCTCCATGATCAATTCCAGGTACCGGAAAGACTCGCCGATGAGGGCCCCGAAGCTGCCGGGGAGGCGGAGGTCCGAGCGTATGGTCGCCTTGGACAGCATGATGAGCCCTTCCACGGTCACGGCCTTCTCGATGCCCGCCCAGAGCGCCCCCTGCGTGATCCGGAAACTGCCGATCGTCGCGAGCACGCGGCCGTAGGGGATGAGCAAGTTGAACGCGACGATGCTCGCGGAGACGATGAGGAGGTTCAACGGCGATACCCGTTTACCGACCGCCCAGGCGCAAACGACGAAAAACGCGAACTGGACGATCCTGAGGGGGATCGAGGGGTTGAAGAGGAGCGCGGGCATGGTGAGGATGCCGGCGATGAAGAGCGTCGAACTCGGGAAGAGGTCCAGGACCGCTTCCCTGCGTCGCGTCCGCAGCCGTGCGGCTAAGCCGGGGCGGACGTCGGGCCGCGCGGTTTTCCGGCTCATCGGCTGCGTTCCCGATACCACGCGGATTTCGCGACGAAGGACTCGCAGAAGAGCCCGAGCGCGATGCCGGTGACCACGCCGACGGCGAGGAAGGGGGGCGCCACGTACTTCGCGCTCTCGCCGAAGATGAACGCGCGCGCCATGAGGACCTGCGAGAGGTTGGAGACGAGGGCCCCGATCGTCCCCACGCCGACGAAGCTGATCCGCTTCGGCCCCAATCCGCGGCGGAGCAGGAGCATGAGCGCCGAGGAGGCGAGGGACCCGACGAGCGAGAACAGGAAGATATAGGAGAACAGGGACCCGGTGACCAGGCTCTGTCCCACGATCTTGATGGCCACGAGCAGGAAGAAGGCGCGGAAGCTCAGGATGTCCAGGCCGAGCATGATGGGGAGGTTCGCGAAGCCGATCCGCATGAAGGGAAGGGGCTTGGGGATCATGTACTCGATGGTGGACAGGAAGAGGCAGAAGGCCCCGAGGAGCGCGACGGCGTCCCGTTCCGCCGCCGGCGGTTTACCAGGTTGAAGCGTCGGGGGCTTCCACATGCGTTGTTCCTTCGATCCTGACGAATACGGCGTTGGGGAGGCAGGCGACCCATTGGTTCGGGGAATGGATATGCCCCGCGGCCACGCAGACTTGATTCTTGCAGGGAGATTGGATGACGCTCGCCGAGCCGTCATGGATTTCCACCAGCGTGGCTCCCAGGGGCCCTTCGACCTTCACCGTCTCCTCCGCCTTCAGGGGGTAGACCCACGTGCGGCCTTCCGCCTCTATGACGACCCGCGCCTCGTCGCCGCCGCCGAACGCGGAGGCGTACACCGAAAGCGCGGATATCGTCGTCACCGCGACGGCGAAGGCGATCGCGACGAAGTCGTAGGGACGGAGCCGTGAACCGCGCGGACGGTTCACGGGGGAGGGCTCTTCTAGTGGCAACCGCCGCCGCCGCAACCGCAGCCTTCGGTACCGCAGTCGCCCGCGCCGTCCGTGCCGCAGCTCCCGCCGCAACCGCAGCCCTGGTGCTCATGGTGGGGGTGGCCGTGCTGGAGCTCTTCGGCGCTGGCGTCGCGGATGGCCATGACCTTCACGTCGAAGTTGAGGTCCATGCCCGCGAGCGGGTGGTTGGCGTCGACGGTCGCCATGCCGGCGGCCACCTTGGTGACCGTCACGAGGCGCGAACCTTCGGCGGTCTCCGCCTCGAACTGCATGCCCGCCTCCACCGCGCCGGCTCCCTGGAACCGGTCCAGCGGAACGTTCACCACGAGGGACTCGTCGCGCAAGCCGTAGGCTTCGGCGGCGGCGACGGTGACCTTGAAGGCATCGCCTTCGGTCTTGCCTTCGAGCGCCTTCTCGAGGCCGCCGATGATGTTGTCGTTGCCGTGCAGGTACGCGAGCGGACCCGTCTCGGCGGATGAATCGAGCACTTCGCCCGACGCATTGGTAAGGGTGTAGTCGATGGACACCACCCGGTCTTTCGCTATCGTCATGGCTTTTCATACCATATAATGGAGCGCGGGTAAAGACGAGGAATTTCAAGGTCGCGATGGACAAGCCGCGGGGGAGCGGATATACTTCAAGGAAATTTTCTAATGGTATATTCGATTCCCTATAAAGGAGTTCGCGATGGATAACAGGACCAGCATGCTGCTCTTCATCGGCCTCGTGGTGCTCTTCGCGTTCACGTTCATTTTCGGTCTTGACGCGCTCGCGTTGCCCAGCGTCCGGTACGGCGTCATCGCGCTGATCGGCCACGTCGTCTGCTTGGGTTTCTCCCTCTTCCAGAGGTCGCTCCTCAAGAAGGAGGGCGCGGCCATGACCCCGTGGTTCACGACCTACGCCATCGTCGTCGGGATCATCACCGTTTGGTACCTGACCCGCTGCGGCGCCGCCTTCGGTTGGTGGTGATTTCCTCGGAACGCCTGGTTCCCGCCTTCGCTTAAGAAACCGCCCCGGTCCGGGGCGGTTTTTTCATGCCCGCGCCGCCATTGGCGTCGTTTCCCCAAGCTTCGCGACACTCACCGTAGAATTTATTTCGTTTCTATTGACAGTAACATTTCCCGTGTGGTAGCTTTCATATCGAGCGATGTTACTACATATAGAAACATCAGGAGGTCGCGCATGGGCGGCAAGAGAGGCGATGAGGTCATCCTGTCGATGCCGGGCGAACGATTTACGCCCTTCACCTTGGCCAAGAAACTCGCGGCCAAGGCTATTTTGGAATCCGCGTCCTTCAAACGGGGGCGCGAACGCTATTCCCTCATCCTCGTGGACGAGGCGTTCCGCCTTCGCCAGGATGCGGAGGGTGTGGTACTCGTCGTCGACGGCGCGGAAAAACGATTGAGCCTCGAGCCGCCGAACGGGAACGACCAGAGCGCCGGGGGCCCCGCCCACCCGGGCGGCGCCCCCCGGGCGCCCGACATCCTGGACGCGCTCGCCGCGGTGGCGGCCCAGAACGCGGGGGCGGCGAACGGTCTTCCGGTGCCCGCGGCGGGCATCGGCTTCTTCGGCTACGACTTCGTGCGCCGCTGCGACAAGGTGAAGATCGCGGAGAAGAAAGACTCCATCGAGGTCCCCGAGGCCGAGTTCATCATCGGCCACCTCTACGTGGTCTTCGACCACTACAGCGACACGATCCACGTCGTCGGCCTCAACTACGCGGAGCATACGACCGACCTGGCCGCCCGCGTGGCGGACCTCAAGAAACGGCTCGCCGATCTCGATTTCAGCTACCTGGCCCCGCCCGCCGAGGCGGTGCCCTTCCGGATCGTGTCGGACGAGGACGCGGAGAAGGTCGCGTACATGCTCGGCGTGGAGAAGATCCGCGAGCGCATCATCGCCGGCGACCTCCTCCAGGCGGTCCTCTCCCGACGCCTCACCGCGGAGTCGAGCCTGGAGCCCCTGGAGGGCTACCGCCGCCTCCGCTCGGCGAGCCCGTCGCCCT
Source organism: Spirochaetota bacterium (assembly GCA_023406985.1). Classification (GTDB taxonomy): domain Bacteria; phylum Spirochaetota; class Spirochaetia; order Treponematales; family Breznakiellaceae; genus JAEXTK01. The sequence goes on from JAEXTK010000204.1 coordinate 26,780, forward strand.
ACCTCTTCTACATCGACTACGGCACCTATACCCTGCTCGGCGCGTCGCCGGAGAGCCTCGTGCGCGTGCGCGACGGCGTCGCCTCCATCCGCCCCATCGCGGGAACGCGGCGGCGCGGCGTGGACGCGGCGGAGGACGCGGCCCTGGAAAAGGAACTCCTGGCCGATCCCAAGGAGCGCGCGGAGCACCTCATGCTCGTGGACCTGGCCCGCAACGACCTCGGCCGCTCCTGCGCGCCGGGCTCGGTGCGGGTGACGCGCAACATGGAGCCGGAGCACTTCTCGCACGTCATGCACCTCGTATCCGAGGTCGAGGGTACTCCCGATCCCGAGCGCGCGACCTACGACCTCTTCCGCGCGGCCTTCCCCGCGGGCACGGTGAGCGGGGCTCCCAAGATCAAGGCGATGGAGATCGTCTCCGAGCTCGAGCGCCACGACCGGAGCTTCTACGCGGGCGCCGTCGGATACCTGGACGCTTCGGGAGGGTTCGACACCTGCATCACCATCCGGTCCGCGCTCGTAAAGGACGGGAAGTGGCACCTCCAGGCCGGCGCCGGCATCGTCTACGGCTCCAAGCCCGAACGCGAGTGGGAAGAGACGAACGAAAAACTCGCCGCCCTGCGCGCGGCGCTCTCCGGAGGGACCAAATGATCGTGATCATCGACAATTACGATTCCTTCACGTACAACGTGTACCAGTACTTCGCCCGGCTCTCCTCCGAGGAGGTGCGGGTGGTGCGGAACGACGAGATCGACCTGGCCGGCTTGGATGCCCTGTCCCCCTCCCGGCTCGTGATCTCCCCCGGCCCGGGGCGCCCGGAAGACGCGGGCATCAGCGTCGCGGCCATCGAACATTTCGCCGGCAAGATCCCGATCCTCGGCGTGTGCCTCGGCCACCAGGCCATCGGCTACGCCTTCGGCGGCAAGATCGTCGGCGCCAAGCGCATCCGCCACGGCGAGGCCGAGGAGATGACCCTGGACGGGCGCGGCGTCTACCGCACCATCGGGACCAAGGCCGTCTTCACCCGCTACCACAGCCTCGTCATCGCGGAGGATGGACTGCCCGCCGACCTGGAGGTGACGGCCCGGAGCGCGGACGGGGACATCATGGGCGTGCGGCACCGGAGGTTCGACATCGAGGGTGTCCAGTTCCACCCCGAGTCCATCGCCTCCGACTCGGGCGACGCGCTCATCAAGGCCTTCCTCTCCTACCGGCGGGAAGCCTTCGCGTTCAAGCGGACCCTGGAGACTCTGCTCGCGGGAAAGGATCTGGACCGCGCGGAGGCCGAGGCCTTCATGGAGGAGCTGACCGACGGCGCCCTGGACACGCCCCGCACGGCCGCGCTGCTCGCGGCCCTCGCGGCGAAGGGCCCCTCCGCCGAGGAGATCGCGGGCTGCGCCGCGGTGCTCCGCCGGAAGAAGACGCCGTTCACGGCGGTCGGGCCCGACGGCCTGTCCATCGACGCGACGGATACCTGCGGCACGGGCGGCGACGGGGCCGGTTCCTTCAATATCAGCTCCATGGCCGCCCTCGCGGCCGCGGCCTGCGGCCCTCAGGGCGCCCACCACGGGTACCCCGCCGGGTAG
>JAEXTK010000211.1 GCA_023406985.1 Spirochaetota bacterium
ACGGGGCGCGCGTCGATACCGGAGCGACGGAGGGGACGCCCGTGAAGGCGTATAGGGGGAGGCGATCCTGAAACCGCGGGAAACTGCGGACTGATCGACCTCTCTCATCTTCCGGTGCGATGCGCACCGCCGGATTTGGCACCTCTTAACCAGCCTCGCTGATTACGGTTGCCGGGCTTCGCAGGGCCGGTCCCTCCGCCGCTCTCGATGAAAGATGTCTATGGGCGGGAATATACCGAGCGCGGCGCGGATGCGTCAAGCGTCCGGAGGATCGCCGTTCCGCTCTATCCGGAAGAGGCGCGAGCCGTGCCGCGGCATCTTCGGCAGGACGAGCGTCCCGCCCGCGGGGAGCCGTTCGCCGGAACGGAGGTCGACGAAGGCGGCGAGGAGCGGTTCGTATTCGCGGAACACGGAGAGATCGTACCGCCGGTTCCCGGCGCGGGAAAAATTGAAGAACGCGACGTACCCCGAAGTGTTGTAATAGATTTCGGGGATTTCCTGCTCCATCAGGTCGATGGCCACCGCCTGCCCCTTGTAGCATTGGGCGGAGATGGAATCGATGAGGCGGAGGTCGGCCAGGGCGGTCGCCGACAACGCCGAGAAATCGTCCGAATACATGAGGGCGCCGCCCGAGAGGGCGATGGCGTCGAGTTGGGCCCGCCGCTCGGCGGGACTGAGGCGCGTGCCGCGGTCGCGGATGATCGCGCAGTCGGGGTCGTTGAGCCAGATGCGCTTGTGCATGGGGCTGCGGACCATGAAGTTCCGCAGCGAATTCCGGGCGCCGATCATGGCCCCCGTCCTGAGCAGCTTACCGGACAGCTTGATCCAGAAATCTCCGGTGTCGGGGCCGACGCGCATGGAATCCACGAGGCCGATACCCGCGGAGAGGGGCATGCCGCAGCCCATGATCTTCACGTCCGCGCCCGCCGCCTGCCGTATCGTCCGCATGCCCTCCTTGAGGACTTGGGCCCGCGACAGCGAGAGGTCGTGGTGGCAGGCGCCCCGCAAACAGGCGGAGAAGAGGAAATCGCACTTCAGGACCTCGAATCCCCAATCCTCCACGATGGTGCGGACTACCTCGCGGAGGTATTCGGCGAAGCGCGGGTGCGTGACGTCGAGCCCGTAATAGAACCCCTTCCAGTACGGGTTATAGCCGGCGGGGAGCCTGCGGCCGTACTCGTTCTTGAGGACGTACTCCGGATGGAGCCGGGCGAGCTCGGAATCGCCCGCGGCGGAGAAGGGCGCGAACCAGAGCCCCGGCCGCATGCCCGCGGACCGGATGGCGTCCGCGAGCTCCCGCATCCGATGCGCGAAGGCGGGTTTCGGCTCGAGCCAATCCCCCACCGCGGTCTGCCAGCCGTCGTCGATTTGGAATATCTCGAGCTCGGGACCCTGCGCGGCGATCGCCTTCAGGTTTTTGTAGAGCGCTTCGGGCGAGAGCTTCGTGTAGTACTCGTACCACGAACACCACCCGCTCGGCCGGCGCGCCGGAGGCGTATAGCCGAGGCGCTCGCGCAGGGCCCAGAAGTAGGACTGCTCCACGAAGGGCCGCGTGCCGTAGCGGAAGACGATCGAGTCCAGCTCGATCTCTTTTCCCGGTTCCAGGAGCTGGCGCCCGAAGTCGTAGATGAGTTCGAAATAGCTCTTGCCCCGGCGGTCGATGTTGAGGATGACGTAGAAGAATTGGTCGAAGGGCGTTTCCTGGCCCACGAGGAGGGCGCGGCCGCTCTCCAGGTCCATGATGACCGAGTACATCTCGGAGGACAGCTGGCCGGGGCTGTTGGAGGGGAGGTTCGCCATATTGGAGGAGGCGAGCGAGACGAGGTGGAAGCGCGGCCGCAGCGGCTTGTCGGTGATCCGGTATGACCGGGTGGTGGACCAGGATTGGTAGCCGTTCCGGAGGAAGGCGACCTTGCGCGGGTCGGTCCCCTCAAGGAAACCGCCGAGGCCTCCCTCGGCGGGGAACCGGAGCCGGGTGATGCGGGTGGAAGTGCGCCCGATGTTGACGAGGCGGAGCGTGTACCGCATCCCGTCGTCGAGCTGCTGGACGGCTCCCCGGAGCTCGATCCAATCGTTACGGTAGGAGAAGCGGTCGTCTCCGTCGTCGACCGCTATCAGGGGAAACGAACGGCGCTCTATGCCGAATTTGAGCTCGACCTTCGCCTGCGGGAAGAAACGCGCGAATGCGCTCCGGAGTCTTTCGTCCATGCACGGTCCCGCCTGTTTCCTTCCGCGTCGTTGCGGTAATTCTCCTATGCGCGCTCCGCGCCGTCAAGTTCGGCGCGGAGCTTCGGCGGGGAGCGGTCCTACATGAGGGGGACGCCGCGCTTCTTGCACGTCTGGAGGGTTTCGTCGGGCCAGACGGAGGCCTGGACTTCGCCGATATGGGCCTTCCGGAGGAAGAACATGCAGAGCCGCGACTGGCCGATGCCGCCGCCGATGGTCTGCGGGAACTCGCCGGCCAAGAGGCGCTTGTGCCAGTAGAGGTCCTTCCGGTCCTCGTTGCCGGTGAGCGCGAGCTGGCGGAGCAGGGTCTCGCGGTCCACGCGGATGCCCATGGACGAGAGTTCCAGGGAATCGCCGCGGACGGAGTCCCAGACGATGATGTCGCCGTTGAGTCCGGCCCTGCCGTCCTCCGCGATCGTGGTCCAGTCGTCGTAGTCGGGGGCGCGCCCGCCGTGGGTAGCGCCGTCCGAGAGTTTCCCGCCGATGCCGATCAGGAAGACGGCGCCGAATTCGCGGGCCAGCTCCTTCTCGCGCTCCTGGGGACTCAGCTTCGGGTAGCGCGCGAGCGCCTCCTCGGCGTGGATGAAGCGGATCTTCTCCGGAAGCACGGGCGCGAGGTCGGCGTATTGTTCGGCCACGACGAACTCGGTCCGCTTGAGGACCTCGTAGATGCGGCCCACGATGTTCTTCAGTAAGGCGAGGTTCCGATCTTCCGGGTCCATGACGAGTTCCCAGTCCCACTGGTCCACGTAGATGGAATGGATGGCGTCGATGTCGTCGTCGGGGCGGAGCGCGTTCATGTCGGTGTAGAGCCCCGTGCCCGGCGCGTAGCCGTAATCCGCCAGGGCCATGCGCTTCCACTTGGCGAGGGACTGCACCACTTCCATCTCCCGCTCGCCCAGGCGGCCGACGGGGAAGCGGACCGGCCGCTCCACTCCGTTGAGGTCGTCGTTGATGCCGGAACCCCGGGGAACGAAGAGCGGGGAGGTGACGCGGGAAAGGCGGAGCTCGGCGGAGAGGTTCCGCTCGAAGAAATCCTTTACCAGCTTGATGCCCTGCTCGGTCCGCTTGAGGTCGAGCAGGGGAACGTACTGCGGGGGGAGTATCGCGTTCATGGTGCGCTTTCCTTTCCGGCCGTATACGGGAGCCGGCGTATCGACCGTATTCTATCGAGAACCGGTCGGCCGGGGAAGACGGAGGCTGAAAATAGCTCCTTCGATCCCCTATACTTGAGGCCAAGGAGTGACGCCCATGCCGCTGCTCAAGATCCCCGCCTCCCTGCTCGGCGCCGTGCACGCGCTGCTGCCGAAGGGCGGCGATTTCGCGCTCGCCGCGATCGCCGTCATGGTCGCGCTCGGCGCGGCCGTCCTCGCGTCGCGGCTCCTGGGCCGCCGCGTCCTCGCGGAGCGCGCGGTCCCCGGAACCCTCGCCGCGCTGACGGCGGTCATGGGGTTGCTCGACGTAGCCTCGGCGGCGACGCCCGCCCCGCCCGGCAGCATCGCGGCGCTGGAGGCCATTTCTCCCCTGGAACTGCGCCACGCGAGCCACCTGGCCGCCGGCTTCGCGGGGCTCGCCCTCATCTATCTCGCGCGGGGGCTCGCGCGGCGGAAGCGGAGCGCGTGGGTCATCGCCGTGGTCGCCCTCACGGTGTCCGTCGCGGCGCACCTGTCCAAGGGGCTGGACTGGGAGGAAGCCGTGCTCGCGGCCGCGCTCGCCGGCGCCTTCATGGTCGCCCGGCGGAGTTTCCACGCGCTTTCCGACGCGCCTTCCCTGCGCCAAGGCCTCGGTACGCTCGTCGGCGGGACCCTCATCACCGTCGGCTTCGGCGTGGCCGCCTTCCGCGCGCTCGCGGCCCGGCACGAGCGCTTCCTCTCGATCGAGGACGCGCTCCGCGCGACGTTCAACGTGGTGCTGTCCGGAGACGCCGCGCCGGTGACGCTCAGCGGCCCCTTCGATCGGCTGTTGCCGCTCTCCCTATCGGTCGCCGCCGCCGCCGTGGCGGCCGTCTCCCTGGTCATGGTCCTGCGCCCGGTCGTCCTCCGCGCCCCCGCGTCCGGCGCGGACCGCCTCCGGGCCTCCGGCATCGCCGCCCGGTGGGGGCGGAACGTCCTGGACCGGTACGCCCTCTTCGACGATAAGCACTATCGGTTCTCGCCCCAGGGCAGCGTGACGGCCTACGTCGCGGTCGGCCGGCGAGCGGTGGCCCTCCACGGCCCGATCGGACCGGCGGAGGATCGGCGCGAGGCCGCGGCCGACTTCCTCGCCCACTGCCTGCGGAGCGATTGGGAGCCGTCGGTCTATCAGGCGGGGACCGAGGATCTCGCCGACCTCGCCGCCGCCGGTTTCGGCGCTTCCCTCAGGATCGGGCACGAGGCCATCCTGGACTTGTCGGCCTTCTCGCTCGCCGGCAAACGGTCCCAGGATCTCCGGACGGCCCTCAATCGGGCGGCCAAGGAGGGCGGGCGCCTCGCGGTCTCCGAGCCGCCGCACCCGAGCGGCTTCATCGCCTCCCTCCGGGCGACCAACGAGGAGTGGCTCACCGTCCGCGGCGGCTTCGAGCAGCGTTTCGCGCTCGGGAGGTTCGATGAGGAGTACCTCGCGGGGTGTCCCCTCGTCGTGGCCGTGGACGCCGCGGGGCGCGCGGTGGGGTTCTTGAGCCTCGTGGGGGAATTCGGCTCCGGCCGCGTCGCGGTGGACCTCATGCGCTCCGGTATCGGGGCCCCCCGCGGCACGATGGACGCCCTGTTCGCGACCGCCCTCGGTTGGGCGAAGGAGAAGGGCTACGCGGGCTTCAACTTCGGGCTCGCGTCCTTCGCCCAGGTCGGGGAGCATCCGGACGATCCGCCGCTGGAAAAGGCGATCGCGGCGTCCATTCCCGTGCTGGAACGGTTCTACGGCTTCGGCGGCCTCGCGGGATTCAAGGAGAAATTCGATCCGGTCTGGGAGCCGCGCTTCCTCGTGGTCCGGTCCTCCGCGTCGCTCGTCCCGACCCTGTACGCGGTGGCGCGGATCCACCTCGGCTTCGATCCGCTGCCCTTCGCGCTCGCGAAGGTCCTCGGCCTGCCGAAGTCAAAGTAGGGTGCGGACCGCGCGGGGGAGGCGGTCGGCGGAGCGGAGATCCGCCAGGGCCGCCGCGACGATGCCGATGCCGCGCGCGGCGTCTTCCGCGGTCAGGGAGGCGAAGCTGAGCCGGACGTGGGCGTCCGCGACGCCTTCTCCCCGCCGCTCGCTCTCGCCGCTGCCGTAGACCGCCTCGGGAACCAGCCCCGCGCCGCGGGCGAGGGCGGCCGCGCGGAGCGCGGTGCCGGTGACGCCGGCGAGGCGCACCCAGAGGTGGAGGCCTCCGTCGGGCCGATCGAAGGAGGCGCCGAGGGGCGGGAGGAGCCGGTCGGCCGCGTCGGTCGCCGCGGCGTAGACCGCGCCGTAGTGCCGGCGGAGGAAGGCGAGCCGGTCCGCGTGGAGGCCGCGGCGCAGGTAGAGCTCCAGGGCGCGCTGGACGAGGCCGTCGGTGGCGATGTCGGTGGCGCGCTTGGCCGCCTCGAAGCGGTCGCGGAGGCGGCGCGGGGTGACGAGGACGCCGAGCCGAAGGCCCGGCATGAGCACCTTGGAAAAGCTCCGCACGTAGATGACGCGGTCCTCCGCGTCGATGGCCTTGACGCAGGTGGGCTCCCGCCGTAGTCCGTACGAGAGGTCGGAGAGGAGATCGTCCTCCAGGACGTAGAAGTCGTACTTCCGGGCGAGGGAGAGGAGGCCGCGCATCCGGTCCTCGCTCCAGGAGATCGTGGTCGGGTTCTGGTAGCGCGGGATGGCGTACACGAGGCGCGGAGACCGCTCGCGGAGGACGCGTTCCAAAGCGTCCAGGTCCATGCCGTCACGGTCGACGCGGACGCCGAGGGTCTCCGCCCCGCGCGACCAGAAGACCGCGAGGGCGCCGCGGTAGGTGGGCTCCTCCACGACGGCCGCGTCGCGCGGCCCGAGGAGGGCCTTGGCCGCGAGGTCGATGCCCTGCTGGGCCCCCGAGACCACCCGGATATCGTCGAGCTCGGCGCGTACGCCGTGCGCGGAGAAGAGGTATTCGGCGAGGGCGCCGCGGAAGGGAGCCCAGCCGGCGCTCTCCTGGTACCCGAAGGCCCAGCCGCCGTCGCGGTCCAGGACTTCGTTCACGAGGGACTTGAACTCCGCCGCGGGGAAGAGCGCGGGCGAGGGCGCCCCCGCCGCGAGGTCGAGCACGCCTTCGCCGACGAGGACCCTGCCCGCGGCGAGGTCCGCGAGGTCCGCGGCTTCTCCCGCCTCCCGCGAGCGTCCGCGGCCCGGCTCTTCGCCGCGGCCCGCGTCCGCCGTCCCTCCGGAGCCGTCGTCGCGCACGTAGACGCCGCTCCCCGCGCGCGCCGCCACCCAGCCTTCCCGCTCCAGGATGCGGTACGCGGCCACGGCGGTGGCCGGATTGACCCCCGCCGCGTCGGAAAGTCTCCGCACCGAGGGCAGGCGTTCGCCGACGCGGGCCTCGCCCGAGCGGATCGCCCGGCGCAGGGCGTCGGCGAGTTTGAGGTAGAGGGGCGATTCCGTGTCGTGGTCTATTCGAATTGTATCGATACGCATTAAAGTGTATTGTAACTGTATTGACCATCATCGATACAGTAGCGATATTGTAGCGCAAGGAGAGCCAGAATGGAAGATCGATTCGCCCTCAACCGCGACCTCGCCCGCATGCTCGTCGGCGGGGTCATCATGGACGTCGTGGATCCGGAGCAGGCCCGCATCGCGGAGGCGGCCGGCGCCGTGGCCGTCATGGCCCTGGAGCGCGTGCCCTCGGACATCCGCAAACAGGGCGGCGTGGCCCGCATGAGCGATCCCGGCATGATCCAGGAGATCAAGGCGGCGGTCTCTATCCCGGTCATGGCGAAGGCGCGGATCGGCCACTTCATGGAGGCGCGCATCCTGGAGGCCATCGGCATCGACTACATCGACGAGAGCGAGGTCCTCACGCCCGCCGACGAGTCCTTCCACATCGATAAGCGGGCCTTCCGCATCCCCTTCGTCTGCGGCGCCCGGGACCTCGGCGAGGCGCTCCGCCGCATCGGCGAAGGCGCGGCGATGATGCGGACCAAGGGCGAGGCCGGCACCGGCAACGTGGTGGAGGCCGTGCGCCACCTCCGCGCGGTCGGCGACGCCATCCGGCGCCTCCAGTCCCTCCCCCGCGAAGAGCTCATGACCGCCGCCAAGGAACTCGGCGCCCCCTACGACCTCGTGACGTACTGCGCGGAGCAAGGCAAGCTCCCCGTAGTCAACTTCGCCGCCGGCGGCGTCGCCACGCCCGCCGACGCGGCCCTCATGATGGCCCTCGGGGCGGACGGCGTCTTCGTCGGCTCGGGCATCTTCAAGTCGGGCAACCCCGCCAAGCGGGCGGCCGCGATCGTCAAGGCCGTGACCTACTGGCAGGACCCCAAGGTCCTCGCCGAGGTCTCCGTCGGCCTGGGGGAGGCCATGAGCGGCATCGACCTGCGGGACCTCGCGCCCGAGGAGCGGCTCGCGGTCAGGGGCTGGTGAGATGAGCGGACCGATGGTCGCCGAGAGCGCCGCCATGGTTGGCGCGGCCTCCGTCCGCGGCGCCGCCATGGTTGGCGCGGCCTCCGTCCGCGGCGCCGCCGGGGACCGGACCGCCAAGGACGGCGCCGCCAAGGACGGCGCCGCGACCCGCCGGCTCTCCATCGGCGTACTCGCGCTCCAGGGCGGGGTCGCCCCCCACCTGGAGGCGCTCGCCCGGCTGGACGCGGCCGAGCGAGATGCGGGCGGCGGCGGGATCGCTTCCCGGCGCGTCCTCATCCCCGCGGACCTGGACGGCCTGGACGGCCTCATCCTCCCCGGCGGGGAGAGCACCGCCGTCGGAAAGCTCCTCGCGGAGGGCGGTCTCCGCGACGCCCTGCGGGAGCGCATCGCGGGCGGTATGGCCGCCTGGGGCACCTGCATGGGCGCCATCCTCCTGGCCGCCGACATCGCGAACGACGGGCGGCGCCACCTGGCCCTCATGGACATGGCGGTGGAGCGGAACGCGTACGGCAGCCAGTTGGACAGCTTCAGGATCCCGCACGAGATCGATGGCGCGGCGGGCGGGCCCTTCCCCATGGTCTTCATCCGGGCCCCGGTGATCAGGAGCGTCGGGGAAAGCGTGCGCGTCCTCGCCCGCGTGGACGGCGCGATCGTGGCCTGCGCCCAGGGCCGTCTCCTCGCCACGACCTTCCACCCCGAGCTCTCGGACGATCTCCGCGTCCATGCCCTCTTCGCGGCCATGGCCCGGTCGTAAGCGGGGCCTGGTTCCCGCCCGGCCGGACCCGGCCGGACCCGGCCGAATTCGGGGCGCCGGCGCTTACGCCCGCTTCTTCCGGTACGTCAGGACGGAGACCGCGAGCGGCGCGAACATCGCGAGGGACAGCACGATCTCCGGTAGGTGCGAGAGCCGCATCTCGGCCGGCATGAATTCGCTCGGGAGCAGCAAGCCCGCGGCGTGGAAGACGCCGTAGAGGAGACCGACGATGAGGCCGCTTTCGCGGAGGGGCCGGTTCATGATCCGTATGCCGAGGACGACGAGGCCGGTCCAGGCCAAGCCGCGGAAGAACTGGAGGACGGGGAGCCAGGCGTTGATCCGTTCCAGGTTATCCATCTTCGCGGCGTAGTAATCGTGGGTGATCGGGTCGGCGATGAAGTAGCCGGCGAACATGTAGCAGAGGTACCAGAGGACGCCGAGGATCGCGAGGCGGATAAGGAGCGATTTCACGGGCAGCGCGGGGAACGTGGCGGTTCCGTCCGTCGCTCCGTCCGCGGCGTCTCCGACGGTGGTCGCCGCGTCGGCAGCGTCAACGAGCGGGGCGCTCTCCTTCCATTTACCCGCCACGAGCATGGCCAGGGGCACGAAGACGAGGGCCGTGAGGAGCTGGGAAACCACGAGGTAGGCGATCTGCGCCGGCGTGAATTCGAAGAGGAAGTTGAAGGCGATGGTCTCCACGTGGCCGAGGAGCTGGGCTACGCCGACGTAGGCCAGGAACGACAGGCCGAAGAGCTTGAGGCCGTGATAGCGGCTTGAGCGGATGAAGTAGACGAAGGCGTTGCCGACGATCACCGCGGACCCGAAGAAGAGCCGCCAGAATACCGCGTCGACTGCCCCCTCCATGGGATTGAAGGGCGCGAGCGCGGCGCCCACGACGAACTCGGCCGCGGCCATGGCGGCGGCGGCGAGCAGGAAACGTCCGACTTCTTTTGCCGGATGGATGGTAACGTTGTTCATTGCGAACCTCCGCCTCCATCATCTCAGCGGAGGCGGCGGGCCCGCAATGGTAATTTCCTACCGAAACGGGCCTACGGAGCCTGGTATTTTCGTACCAAGACGACCAAATCGATGCGCTTTTGGATGCCGAGCTTGCGGTAGAGGTTGTAGATGTGGTTCCGCGCCGTATTCTCGGAGATGCCGAGGTCCGCGGCGAGTTCCTTGTTCGATTTTCCCTCCAGGATGCCGCGGGCCGTCTCGAGCTCCCGTTCGGTGAGACCCTTCTCCCGGGCGAGGGCGTCGGGGATGGCGATCCCCGCGGCCTCGGTTCCCGGCCTGGACCGGTCCTTCCAGGAGCTCCAGCAGAGGTAGAGGTAGGCGACCGGCAGCGTCACGAGGAAGTAGCCGCCCTCCGGCGGATGGCGGAGTATCCACGTTATCTCCACCGCGGCGAGGGAAAAGAGGACGAGGAGGGCGATCCAGGTCTCGCGGGAGGAGGCCGTCCGCGCCTCCGCGGATACCGAGTACACGATGGAGACGGCGAAGGGGATGAAGGCTACGCCGATGATGAGCATGGTGGAGAGGAGGTCTTGCGCGAAGAAGAGGCCGACCGCCGCGGCCAGGGGGACCGCCGCGAGCGCGGCCCAGAGCGCGGTGAAGCGCCGGCTCCGCCCCCTGCCCAAACGGGCGTAGGCCCCGTGGGGCAGCACGAAGAGCATGGCCGCCGAGCCTACGAGCACGAGGGCGGCGAAGAGCCGGGACTCGAAGGGTTCGAAGCCGACGTTGACGACGAGGTATGCCTCGAGCGCCGTCACGGCCATCGTGGCGGTGAACGCCAGGAAGAGGGCGAGTTGCCAGAACGCGGCCGCCGATCGCCAGGATACGTAGAGGCGGAAGAAGCCCACGCCGAAGCCGATCCCGACGCAGAATATGGCGAAGTTGAGGAAGACGACGAGGTGACCCACGGCGTCTATTCTACGCTCCTTGGCCGGAAGCCGCTAGGCCGTCACGGCCGAGAACGGGGGAGCGCGGTCCAGCACGGCGGCCACCACGCGGTGTTCGCCTTCCAGGAGGCCCGGATCCTTCTCCAGCATGGCGAAGGCGTCGACCCGGGCCTGCGCGAGGAGTTCCGCGTCGCGGACCGGGTCGGCTATGCCGAGGGACAGGTAGCCCGACTGCTCGATGCCGGCGATCTGGCCGGGGCCGCGGAGCTTGAGGTCCTCCTCGGCGATGACGAAACCGTCCGAGCTCTCCAGCATCACCTTGAGCCGGGCCTTGCCGTCCTCGGTGAGCTCGTCGGAGAAGACGAGGAAACAGTAGGACTGGGCCTCCCCCCGGCCGACGCGGCCGCGGAGCTGGTGGAGGGCGGAGAGGCCGAAACGCTCGGCGTGCTCCACGACCATGCAGCTCGCGTTCGGCACGTCCACGCCCACTTCCACGACGCTCGTGGCCACGAGGACGCGGACTTCTCCCTTCCGGAAGGCCTCCATGGTCGTCCGCTTCTCCTCCTCGTCGAGTTTGGAGTGAACCAGGGCTACGCAATGCTTGGGGAAGATCTGCGCGGCGAGCCGGCGCGACATGGATTCGGCGTCTTTCAGGCCCTTCGACTCGTCCTGTTCGATGAGGGGATAGACGAAGTAGGCCTGCCTCCCCGCGTCCAGCTCGCGACGGACGAAGTCGTAGACCTTTCCCTCGTTGGATTGCTTGGCCAGGTGGGTCTTGACCGTCTTGCGGCCGGGGGGGAGGTCGCGGATGACCGTGACGTCCAGGTCCCCGAACACGGTGAGGGCGAGGGTGCGCGGGATGGGCGTGGCGCTCATCATGAGGAGGTCGGGCCGTTCGCCCTTGGCCATGATGGCGGCGCGCTGGACCACCCCGAAACGGTGCTGCTCGTCCACGACCACGAGGCGGAGGTTCTTATAGACGACGTCGCGGGAGAAGAGGGCGTGGGTGCCGACCACGAGGTCGATGTCCCCCGCCGCGAGGGCGCGGAGGAGGTTGGCGCGGCCCGAAGCCTTCACGTTGCCGGTGAGGAAGGCGGGCCGCACGCCGACGGGTTCCAGGAGCCGGGCGGCGTTCTCCGCGTGCTGGCGGGAGAGGAGTTCGGTCGGCGCCATGATGGCCGCCTGTCCCCCGAGCTCCAGGGCGCGGAGGGCGGCCATGAAGGCCACGAGGGTCTTGCCCGACCCGACGTCGCCCTGGAGGAGCCGCTCCATGGCGTAGTCCCCGTCCATGTCGGCGTTGAGTTCGGCGACCGCGGCGAGCTGCCCCGCGGTGAGGCGGAAGGGGAGG
>JAEXTK010000033.1 GCA_023406985.1 Spirochaetota bacterium
GGGAAGGAGTTCACCACCACCCCGATCCACACCGCGCCGTAGACGAACATGAGGGCGAGGAAGAGGACGAGCGCTCCGTCCGGCGTCAGGGACAAGGCCCGGGCGATCGGTCCGGTGGCCACGATGACGGACAAGATCGCGGCCAAGGCGAGCAGGCTGGCCCGGATATAGTTCCGCCTGCCCACCCGATGGGCGATGTAGCCCGCCGGGATCGCGAGCGCCACGCCGGAGATGCCCGCCACGCCCTGGGCCAGGGCCGCTTTTCCCGCCGAAACCTTGAGCACCTCCACCAAGTACATGCCGAGGAAGGGCTTCGCGCCTTCGTAGGCCATGAACCAGAAGAAGATCGCGATGAGGATGCGGAGCACGCTCCGGTCGCTGGACGCGAGGATGGTCTTGAGGGAGGCGAGGATCGGCTCCCGCTTTTCCGCCGCCTCCCCATCGGCGCTCCGCTCGCGCACGAAGAGGAGGAGGACGAGGACGGCGCCGACGATGCAGACGGAGGCGATCACGAAGGGCAGGCGCGCGTTCAAGTCGGCCAGGCGCGCGAGCACGAGCGTGCCGACGATGAGGCCGAAGCCGCCCATCGTGTTGATGACGCCGTTCGCCTCGGACCGATAGTCGCCGGGGATCGTATCCGGCATGAGGGCCACGACGGGACCGCGGACGCTCGTCTTGAAGATGTTGAGGCAGAAGATGGCGGCTATGAGCGTCCAGAACGAGGCGGCCGCGGCGTCGGGGATGAGCGCGAAGAAGACGGCGGCCGCGGGGAGCATGACGACGATGAAGGGCATGCGCCTGCCGATCCGGGTGCGCGTACGGTCGGACCACACCGAAACGATCGGGATGAGCAGGAGTTGGAGGATGTTGTCCAGCGTCATCACCCCGCCGATCGCGGCGTTTGAGCCGATGTACTTCTTGAGGAAGAGCGGCACGTACGTGTCGTAGAGGGGATCCATCAAGCCCATCGTGAAGAACCCGAAGCCTATCAGGAAGGTGAGGCCCAAATAGCGCCCGAAACCGGTTCGTTCCTCGGCATTTTTCGCCATATTTCGCTCCTTGCGTTTTATTGCGCGAACGCGCATAGTATACGCGAAGAGGGCATGCGAACGCGCAAGAAAAAACCATAAGCCGCTCCGCCGGTCGCCTTGACATAGGGGCACCTATCCTGCTATCTTCACCGAGCGTCGTTTTTCCCGCGTCATTACGCCCTTGTAGCTCAGTCGGCAGAGCACATCCATGGTAAGGATGAGGTCAACGGTTCGATTCCGTTCGAGGGCTTGGATTTTGCCGGTAAGCAGGACGAAGTTTCAAGGCGAACGCCGCTCCGCGGCTCCCGCGGGCTTTAGTTTCGAGTGCCGGCGTTAAGGGGATAGGGTATGGCTTCCAAGAAAACCGCAGTTGAACTGATCGCGCTCCAGTGCAGCGAGTGCAAGCGCAAGAACTACACCACGAAGAAAAATCGTCGGAATACGCAGGAAAAGCTCGAACTCAACAAATACTGCAAGTTTGACCGCAAGCATACCCTGCACAAGGAAACGAAGGTTAAGTAGTCTCTCCTAGGCCAGTAGCTCTAATGGTAGAGCGCCGGTCTCCAAAACCGGATGTTGCGGGTTCGAATCCTGCCTGGCCTGATGCAGTCGCGCCGCGCTTCCGGTCGGTAGCGTGGGCGACGTTGTCGTATCGTATGCGTTCCGCGCGCCGGATTCCGTATCCGGCGCGCGGACGAAAGCGTCCGCGTAAGGCGGGCCTTGAGAGGGTTGGCATGAACAAGATCGTCCAGTTTTTCAAGGAATGTTACGCCGAGCTCCGCAAGGTTGTCTGGCCGACTCGCGATGACGTGACCGGTTCCGTCAAGGTGGTTATCGTATCCACGATTGTCTTCGCCTTCGTGCTGGGACTCGTGGATGCGCTGCTGCTCATCGGCGTGAACCTGGTCTTCTAGCGAAAGGCGAAGCATGTCCACGGGCTGGTACGTCCTCCATACGTATTCCGGATACGAGAACAAGATCGAAAAGACCATCCGTATGATGATCGACTCGGGCGACCTCGATAAAGAGGTCGTGCGGGACGTGAAGGTTCCGTCGGAGGAAGTGGTCGAGGTGCGCGACGGCAAGAAGCGGACCATGACCAAGAAATTCCTGCCCGGCTACATCCTGGTGGAGATGGACCTTCCCGAGCTCGGTTGGAAGGTGGCTTGTTCGCAGATCAAGAAAATTCAGGGCGTGACCGGCTTCGTCGGCACGCCGGCCAACCGTAGGCCGAATCCCCTCACGGGCGACGAGGCCCGCGCCATTTTGCAGAAGGCCGGCGAGATCAAGGGCGAGCGCGTGGTCAGGCCGCGGCAGTCCTTCGCCCCCGGCGAGCAGGTCAAGATCATCGACGGTCCCTTCGAGTCCTTTACGGGGACGATCGAGGAAGTCAACGCCGAGAAGAACAAGCTCAAAGTCATGGTCGGCATCTTCGGGCGCGCGACGCCGGTCGAGGTCGATCTTCTGCAAGTGGAGAAGATGTAGCGAACCGGTAGGTTCGAGCGAACCGGTAGGTTCGTTCTTTATGTTCTTTTGAAACGCGGCACCCGCGAGGGTGCTTCTCATACGGCGGGTCGGAGGCAGCGGCGGTCGCGCGAGCGGAGCCAGAGCCGAGCGGCCCGTTCGAGGTGTTACCTCCGTAGATGGGAGTCGCGGCCGTCGGTCGCGGCGCTACCCCGGCGGGCGGGTCCCGGCCGGGTATACCACGATAGGAGAATACGTATGGCGAAGAAGAAGGTTGCTGCGATCATCAAGTTGCAGTGCCCGGCCGGTAAGGCCACTCCCGCTCCGCCCGTCGGCCCGGCTCTCGGTCCGCACGGCGTCAGCGCGCCCCAGTTCGTGCAGCAGTTCAATGACCGCACGAAGGGTATGGAAGCCGGACTCATCATTCCGGCCGTCATCACGGTCTATTCCGACAAGTCCTTCACGTTCATCCTGAAGACGCCGCCGGCGTCCGTGCTCGTCAAGAAGGGCGCGGGAATCGAGAAGGGCTCGAGCGAATCCCACAAGACCAAGGTCGGCAAGCTTTCCAAGGCGAAGCTTGAAGAGATCGCCAAGCTCAAGATGCCGGACCTCTCGGCTAATGACCTTGAGGCCGCGAAGCGCATCATCGCGGGCACCGCCCGTTCCATGGGCGTCGAGGTGGAGTGGTAGTATGAAGCACGGAAAGAAATACCTCGAGAGCGTTAAGAAGTACGACGGCGCCACCGTGTACGAGCTCGGCGAAGCCGCCGACCTCGTGAAGAAGCTCGCGTTCGCCAAGTTCGACGAGACCGTCGACGTCTCCGTCAAGCTCAACCTCAAGAAGAGCCAGACGGTGCGCGATACGGTCGTCCTGCCGAACCAGTTCCGCGGCGAGAAGAAGATCCTCGTTTTCTGCAAGGGCGAGAAGGAAAAAGAAGCCTTGGAGGCCGGCGCCGCGTACGTCGGTTCCGATGAGCTCATCGAGAAGGTGAAGGGCGGCTGGCTCGATTTCGATATCGCCGTCGCGACCCCGGACATGATGAAGGACGTCGGTAAGCTCGGTATGGTGCTCGGCCGCAAGGGCCTCATGCCGAACCCGAAGACCGGAACGGTCACCTTCGACCTCAAGGCGGCTCTCGCCGAGCTCAAGAAGGGCCGGGTGGAATTCCGCGTCGACAAGACCGGCGTCATCCACCTCCCGATCGGCAAGGTCTCCATGGAGGCCGCCAAGATCGCCGAGAACGTGCACGCGGTCATGACCGAAATCAAGCGGAAGAAGCCCGCCGACGCCAAGGGCGACTTCATCCAGTCCGTTTCCATCAGCTCCAGCATGGGCCCGGGCGTCTGGGTCGCCATGAAGGACGAGGAGTAAGCCATGGCTATCGTCGCCAAGAAAGTTCAGGACGCGAAGGTCGCCTCCATCGGCGAGCTCAAGGAGACCTTGGGCGCCGCTCCGGATTATATTTTCGCCGATTACCGCGGGCTCACGGTCGAGCAGATCACGGCGCTGCGCAAGCAGCTTCGCGCCAAGGACGCCCATTTCAAGGTCGTGAAGAACAACTTCGCGCGCATCGCTTTCGAGCAGCTCGAGGCTCCCGATGTCGCGAGCTACCTCACGGGCCCCACGGCCGTGGCCATCTCCCCGAAGGACGCGAACGAGGTCGCCAAGATCATGTTCGATTTCTCCAAGGAGACCCCGGCCCTCAAGGTGAAGGGCGGACTCGTCGGCAAGACGGTGTACGACGCCGCGCAGGTGGAGGCGTTCTCCAAGCTCCCCGGCCGGAAGGAGCTCATCGCGATGCTCATGTCGGTGATGAACGCGCCGGCGCGCAACCTCGCCGCCGCCCTCAACGACATCAACGCCCGCCTCGTGCGCACGGTCAAGGCCGTCGCGGACAAGAAGGAGAGCGCTTAAGGCGCTCTCTCCGGAGAATCCGGCCTCGCCGGATTCTCCGCAGGCCTGTTTCGCGGCGGATTTTTCGTCGCGGGCGCCTGGAAAATGTATCGAGCGGACCTTCAGGCTTCGGAATGCTGCCGTTCCTGTCGGGCCGATTGAATGAGCGGGAGACCGGCGAAGCCGGGTTTCCCCGAGCGCCCCGAAAGGGGCGGTACGTGGACCGTATGGAACACGAAAGCTATATGCCAAGGAGAAGATAATATGGCAGCGCTTACCACTGATCAGATTCTGGACGCGATCGCTTCGATGACCGTCCTCGAGGTCTCCGCCCTCGTGAAGGCGATGGAAGAGAAGTTCGGCGTTTCCGCCGCGGCCCCCGTGGCCGTCGCGGCCGTCGCCGCCGGCCCCGCCGCCGCCCCCGCGGAAGAGAAGACCGAGTTCAACGTCATCCTCAAGGCTTTCGAGGACGCGAAGAAGATCGCCGTCATCAAGGAAGTCCGCGCCGTCACCGGCCTGGGCCTCAAGGAAGCGAAGGACCTTGTCGAAGGCGCCCCGAAGCCCCTCAAGGAGAACGTCTCCAAGGAAGAGGCCGCCAAGATTAAGGAGCAGGTCACTGCCGCCGGCGGTACCGTTGAGATTCAGTAAGATCGCGGAGAAAATAACGTTCTTTTCTCATTTCCGCCCGGAAACCGGCGATCGGTTTCCGGGTACGAAGGTGCCGGCTTCGCGCCGGCGCCTTTTCGTAGTCTCTGGACGCTTCTCGAAACCCGGTCGGTTTCTCGAAGCGTCTCCGCGAATCCCGGTGGGATTCGCTGCTTGGAAGCGCTGATTTCAAAAGCTGAAGCTTTTGAAATCTTCGATATGTGGCCAAGGTAAAAATACAGGATTCAGAGCGCGCGAGCGGTCGGTACCGACAGGGGGTAACGCATGGTTACGAGGGACAAGGTCGTAAAGAGGACCTACATAGGGAAGGATATCTCCGACGTCATGGAGCTTCCCGATCTCATAGATATTCAGCTCTCCTCATATGAGCGTTTCCTTCAGCGGGAGCGGCTCAGGAAGGGCGAAGCCCCCGAGAAGCAGGGCCTGGAGGAGGCGTTCCGATCGACGTTCCCGATCGAAAGCCCCAACGGGGACATGGTCCTTGAATACGAATACTACGCCTTCGACGAGGAGAATATCAAATTCTCCGAACAGGAGTGCAAGCAGAAGGGCCTCACCTACGCCGTTCCGCTCAAGGCGCGCATCAACCTGATCTTCCAGCAGACGGGCGAGATCCGCCAGAAAGACATCTACATGGGCGATATCCCGATCATGACCGACCGGGGCACGTTCATCATCAACGGCGCCGAGCGCGTCGTGGTCTCGCAGATCCACCGTTCTCCGGGCGTCATCTTCAGCCACGAGAAGGGCATCTATTCCTCCCGCATCATACCCTACCGGGGTTCCTGGCTCGAATTCGAAATCGATCAGAAGCGCGAGCTCATCTACGCCAAGATCGACCGGAAGAAGCGCATCCTCGGCTCGATTTTCCTCCGCGCGCTCGGTTACGAGGGCCGCGAGCAGGTAATCGACGCCTTCTACAAGACCGAGACCCTCGCCGTCGTGGACGAGCGCGAGGAGAAGGAAAAGCTCGTCGGCCGCGTCCTGGCCAAGGCCGTCTGGGTAGAGGCGGAGGGCGAGAAGAAGAAGCTCTACCGCGCGGGCGAGAAGCTCCACCCGCACGACCTGGACGAACTCGTCATCAACGGCGTCGCGAGCATCGAAGTCATCGACTTCAAGGCTCCGGGCTCCCTCGACTCCCCCATGATCCTCAACTGCTTCGAGCGGGAAGAGATCAAGTTCATCAAGGAAGATCCGAGCCGCGACGAGCCGTCCAAGGACGACGCGCTTTCCGCCGTCTACTCGGTCCTCATGCCCGGCGAGCCCATCACCGTGGAAGCGGCGGAGAAGGACCTGCTCGGCATGTTCTTCACGAGCCGCCGCTACGACCTGGGCAAGGTCGGACGCTACAAGCTCAACAAGAAGTTCGATTTCGATCCGCCGCTCGCCGACTTCACCCTGACCAAGGACGACGTCATCGCGACGATGAAGTTCCTCATCAACGTGTACGTGGGCAACGAGAACGTGGACGATATCGACCACCTCGGCAACCGCCGCGTCCGTTCCGTGGGCGAGCTCATGGCGAACACCCTCAAGACGGCCTTCAGCCGCATGGAGCGCATCGCCAAGGAGCGCATGAGCCTCAAGGAGACGGACACGATCAAGCCGCAGGACCTGATCTCCATCAAGCCCGTGGTCGCGGCGATCAAGGAGTTCTTCGGCTCCAGCCAACTCTCCCAGTTCATGGACCAGGTCAACCCGCTCGCGGAGCTCACCCACAAGCGGCGCCTCAACGCCCTCGGTCCGGGCGGCCTCTCGCGCGACCGCGCCGGCTTCGAGGTCCGCGACGTCCACTATACCCACTACGGCCGCATGTGCCCCATCGAGACGCCGGAAGGTCCGAACATCGGCCTCATCGTCTCCTTGGCCAACTATACCCGCGTGAACGAGTACGGCTTCCTGGAGACGCCGTACCGCAAGGTCGTGAAGGGCAAGGCGACCCGCGAGATCGAGTACCTGTCCGCCATGGACGAGGACAAGTACTACATCGCCCAGGCGTCGGCCAAGGTCGACGACGGCGGTGTCTTCGCGGATAAGCAGATTTCCTGCCGCCGCCAAGGCGATTACACCACCCGCGCTCCGGAAGACCTCCAGTACATGGACGTCTCCCCGAAGCAGATCATCTCGGTGTCCGCCTCCCTCATCCCCTTCCTGGAGCACGACGACGCCAACCGCGCCCTCATGGGTTCCAACATGCAGCGCCAGGCCGTCCCCCTCATCTTCCCGGAACCGCCGCGCGTGGGCACCGGCATGGAAGGCAAGTGCGCCTACGACTCCGGCGTTCTCATCAAGGCCAAGCGGGCCGGCGTCGTGGCGAAGGTCACCTCGGAAGAGGTGACGATCAAGCCGGAAGGCGCCAAGGACGATTCGCAGCTCGATCGGTATCCGCTCGTGAAATACCAGCGGACCAACCAGGATACCTGCTACAACCAGCGGCCGGTCGTGAAGCTCGGCGAGAAGATCGCGAAGGGCCAGGTCATCGCCGACGGTCCGGCCACCAAGGACGGCGAGCTCGCGCTCGGCCGCAACATCCTGG
Organism: Spirochaetota bacterium; assembly: GCA_023406985.1. GTDB lineage: Bacteria > Spirochaetota > Spirochaetia > Treponematales > Breznakiellaceae > JAEXTK01. The sequence goes on from JAEXTK010000033.1 coordinate 7,592, forward strand.
TCGGTTTCATGCCGTGGAACGGGTACAACTACGAGGACTCCATCCTCATCTCCGAGCGCGTGGTCAAGGAGGACATGTTCACCTCCATCCACATCAAGGAATTCGTCACCGAAGTCCGCGAGACCAAGCTCGGGCCGGAGAAGATCACCCGCGACATCCCGAACACGAGCGAGAAGTCGCTCGACAACCTGGACGCCGAGGGCATCATCCGCGTCGGCGCCAAGGTCCGCTCCGGCGACATCCTCGTCGGCAAGGTCACGCCGAAGAGCGAGACCGAGACCACGCCGGAATTCAAGCTCCTCAACTCCATCTTCGGCGAGAAGGCCAAGGAAGTCCGCGACAGCTCGCTCCGCGTGCCGCACGGCATCGAGGGCACCATCATCGACATCCAGCGCCTCAAGCGCACCGAGGGCGACGACCTCAACCCGGGCGTCGACGAGGTGGTCAAGGTCCTCATCGCCACGAAGCGCAAGCTCCGCGAGGGCGACAAGATGGCCGGACGCCACGGAAACAAGGGCGTCGTCGCGCGCATCCTGCCGCAGGAAGACATGCCGTACATGGAAGACGGCACGCCCCTCGACATCTGCCTCACGCCGCTCGGCGTCCCCTCCCGAATGAACATCGGTCAGCTCCTGGAGACCGAACTCGGCTGGGCGGGCATCGCGCTGGACGAGTGGTACTCGGCGCCGGTATTCCAGTCGCCGTCCACCGAACAGATCGAGGAGAAGCTCAAGGAAGCCGGCCTCCCGACGAGTTCCAAGACGATCCTCCGCGACGGCAAGACGGGCGAGCCCTTCGTGAACCCGGTCTTCTGCGGGATCATCTACTTCCTCAAGCTCCACCACTTGGTCGACGACAAGATGCACGCCCGCTCCACGGGACCGTACTCCCTCGTGACCCAGCAGCCGCTCGGCGGTAAGGACCAGTTCGGCGGCCAGCGCCTCGGGGAAATGGAAGTCTGGGCTCTGGAGGCCTACGGCGCGGCCAACACGCTGCAGGAACTCCTCACGATCAAATCCGACGATATGACCGGACGTTCCAAGATCTACGAGGCCATCGTGAAGGGCGAGCCGTCCACGACCGCGGGCGTGCCCGAGTCCTTCAACGTCCTCGTGCAGGAACTGCGCGGACTGGCCCTGGACATGACGATCTACGACGCGAAAGGTAAGCAGATCCCGCTCACCGAACGCGACGAGGAACTCATCGCCAAGCAGGGCTCGAACTTCTAAGGGGTTTATAGGATGCGCGACATTCAAGACTTCGATTCGATAATGATCCGCCTCGCCTCGCCCGACATGATCAGGTCGTGGTCGTACGGCGAGGTGAAGAAACCCGAGACGATCAACTACCGCACCCTCCGGCCCGAGAAGGACGGACTCTTCTGCGAACGGATCTTCGGCACCACCAAGGAGTGGGAGTGCTACTGCGGCAAGTTCAAGTCGATCCGCTATAAGGGCGTCATCTGCGACCGCTGCGGCGTCGAGGTCACGCACTTCAAGGTGCGCCGCGAGCGCATGGGCCACATCGAGCTGGCCGCGCCCGTCTCCCATATCTGGTATTACCGCTCGGTTCCGAGCCGCATGGGCCTCCTCCTGGACCTGCCCGTCGCGGCGCTCCGCTCCATCCTCTACTACGAGAAGTACGTGGTGATCGAGGCGGGCGATACGGACCTCAAGAAGATGCAGCTCCTCACCGAGGAGGAGTACTACGAGGCCCAGGAGCGCTACGGCGGCGCCTTCACCGCCGGCATGGGCGCGGAGGCCATCCGCACCCTCCTGGAGAACCTCAACCTCGATCAGATGTCCGTGGACCTCCGCGCGAAGATGATCGAGAAGGGCGCCAAGAGCGACAAGCGGCTCCTCAAGCGCATCGAGATCGTGGAGAACTTCCGCGGGTCCAACAACAAGCCCGAGTGGATGATCCTGGAGACGATCCCGGTGATCCCGCCGGAGCTCCGCCCGATGGTCCAGCTCGACGGCGGCCGCTTCGCCACCTCCGACCTCAACGACCTGTACCGCCGCGTCATCAACCGCAACAACCGCCTCAAGCGGCTCCAGGCCCTGAACGCGCCGGACATCATCATCCGCAACGAGAAGCGCATGCTCCAGGAGGCGGTGGACGCCCTCTTCGACAACTCCAAGAAGAAGCGCGTCGTGAAGGGAGCCTCCAACCGCCCCCTCAAGTCCATCTCGGACATGCTCAAGGGTAAGCAGGGAAGGTTCCGCCAAAACCTCCTCGGCAAGCGCGTCGACTATTCCGGCCGCTCGGTCATCACCGTCGGTCCGGACCTCAAGATCTGGCAGTGCGGACTCCCGACCAAGATGGCGCTGGAGCTCTTCAAGCCCTTCATCATGAAGAAGCTCGTCGACAAGGACGTGGTCTACAACATCAAGAAGGCCAAGCTCCTCGTGGAGCAGGAGACCCCCGAGGTCTTCGCGATCCTGGACGAGGTGGTCAAGGAGCATCCCGTGCTCCTCAACCGCGCCCCGACCCTGCACCGCCTCGGCATCCAAGCCTTCGAGCCGGTGCTCGTGGAAGGCAAGGCCATCAAGCTGCATCCGCTCGTCTGCCACGCCTTCAACGCCGACTTCGACGGCGACCAGATGGCCGTCCACGTCCCGCTTACGCAGGCCGCGCAGATGGAGTGCTGGACCCTCATGCTCTCGGCCCGGAACCTGCTCAACCCCGCGAACGGCAAGACCATCGTCTTCCCGTCGCAGGACATGGTCCTCGGCATCAACTTCCTCACCAAGGTGAAGAAGGGCGCCAAGGGCGAAGGCCGCCGCTACTCTTCTATGGAAGAGGTGCTCATGGCGGTGGAGTCCAAGTCGCTCGAGTGGGAGGCGCTCATCAAGCTCCGCGTGCCCAAGCGGCCGATCTGGAGCAAGAACGACGTGGAGACGACGGTCGGCGAGGACGGCCTGCTGGAGACCACCGCGGGCCGCCTCGTCTTCAACGAGGAGTTGCCTGCCGAGGTCCCGTACCTCAACTACGAACTCCGCGACAAGGAGCTCAAGGCCCTCATCGAGTACGTGTTCAAGAACAAGGGGCCGTGGATCACGGTCCGCATGCTGGACGCGATCAAGGCCACCGGCTACAAGTACGCCACCGTCTTCGGCGCCACCATCTCGGTGGACGACATCGTCGTCCCGAAGGAGAAGGGCGAGATGATCGACAAGGCCAACAAAGAGGTCGAGTCGATCATGAAGCAGTACCGCCAGGGACACATCACCCAGGACGAGCGCTACAACCGCGTCGTCGAGGTGTGGTCCAAGACGAACGAGGATCTCACCAACATTATGATGAAGACCCTCGAGGCGGACCGCGGCGGCTTCAACTCCATCTACATGATGGCCAACTCCGGCGCGCGCGGTAGCCGCAACCAGATCCGACAGGTCGCGGGTATGCGCGGCCTCATGGCCAAGCCCTCCGGCGACATCATCGAGCTCCCGATCCGGTCCAACTTCAAAGAGGGCCTTTCGGTCATCGAGTTCTTCATCTCCACGAACGGCGCGCGCAAGGGTCTCTCCGATACCGCGCTCAAGACGGCCGACGCCGGTTACCTCACCCGACGGCTCGTCGACATCGCGCAGGACGTCGTCATCAACGAGGACGACTGCGGCACCATCAACGGCACCCCGTACGCGGCCATCAAGGACGGCGAGGACGTCATCGAGGCGCTCCGCGACCGCATCGTCGGCCGCTATACCCTGGAGCGCGTGAAGCACCCGATCACCGGCGAGATCATCGTCGACGTGAACGAGGAGATCACCGAGGAAATCGCCGACGCGATCGAGGAGGCCGGAGTCGAGGAAGTGCGCATCCGCACGGTCCTCACCTGCGAGGCCAAGCACGGCGTCTGCCGCAAGTGCTACGGCCGCAACCTCGCCACGAACCGCACCGTGGAGATCGGCGAGGCGGTCGGCATCATCGCCGCCCAGTCCATCGGCCAGCCGGGTACGCAGCTCACGATGCGCACCTTCCATATCGGCGGCGCGGCCACGAAGGGCTCCGAGGAGAACCGGACCTACCTCAAGTATCCGGTTTATATGCGCGATATCGCCGGTTCCCACGTCGAGATGCCCGACGGCCGCTGGCTGTTCACCCGCAAGGGCTACGCGGTCGTCGACAAGGTCCTCAAGGAATACAAGCTCGAACCCAAGGACGAGGTGCTCGTGGAGGACGGTAAGCGCGTCATCCGCGGCGAGCCGCTCATCCGGCGCAAGGGAGAGGATGTCCTCTCCTCCGACATCGCCTATGCGATGGTGCTGGACGGGGCGCTCTACCTCATCGGCCAGGATCAGAAGATCGAGATCCGCAACGGTTCCGAGGTGGTGGTGAAGAAGGGCCAGGTCGTGGCGAAGGAAGCGACGATCGCGACCTTCGACCCCTTCGCCGACCCGATCATCGCGGAGGCGGACGGCTACGTCCGCTACGAGGACATAATCCCCGGCACCACGCTCAAGGAAGAGCTCGACGAAGAGACGGGCAACACCGAGAAGCGCATCACCGAGTTCCAGCTGGAGACCAAGCAGCCGAAGATCATCATCGGCGACGAGGCCGGCAACGAGCTCGCTTCTTACTACCTCCCCGGAGGGGCCTACCTCCTCGTGGACGAGGGCGAGAAGATCGCCGCCGGCCGCACCATCGCGAAGACCCTCAAGGAATCCGCGAAGGCCATGGACATCACCGGCGGTCTCCCCCGCGTCAGCGAGCTCTTCGAGGCGCGCAAGCCCAAGGTTCCCGCGGTCCTCGCCCAGGTGGGCGGCACCGTGCAGTTCAAGGGCATCGTCAAGGGTAAGCGCGTCATCCTGGTCCGCGACGCCTTCGGCAAGGAGTTCAAGCACCTCGTCCCGATGGCCAAGCGGCTCCTCGTGCGCGACGGCGACATGGTGGAGGCGGGCGAGCTCCTCTGCGTGGGCGCCATCAACCCCCACGACGTCCTCCACATCCTCGGCGAGAACGCCCTCCAGCGCTACCTGATGGACGAGATCCAGCAGGTGTACCGCCTCCAGGGCGTCACGATCAACGACAAGCACATCGGCGTCATCGTCCGCCAGATGATGCGCAAGGTGGAGATCGTGTCCGTCGGGGACACCAAGTTCATCTACGGCCAGCTCGTGGACAAGTACCGGTTCCACGAGGAGAACGGCCGGGTCATCGGCGAGGGCGGCCAGCCGGCCGTCGCGCGGCCCATGTTCCAGGGCATCACGAAGGCGTCGCTCAACATCGACTCCTTCCTCTCCGCGGCCTCCTTCCAGGAGACCACGCGGGTGCTCACGAATGCCGCGATCGCCGGATCCACCGACAGCCTCCGCGGCCTCAAGGAAAACATCATCATCGGCCACCCGATCCCCGCGGGTACCGGCATGAAGCGCTACCGCGCCGTGAAACTCTACGACGAGGATCAGGGCGACTTGGACGTCTACATGCAGGAGATCCTGGAGAAGCGGAAGCTGGAGAAGGTGACGGAGCCCATCGAAGAGGACTACGACGCCGACGAAGGCGAAGAGTAAGGGTAACGGGACTTCACGGAGCCCGCGCGGCGCGATCGGTGCCGCGCGGGCTCCTTGACGAGCTTATAAACGGTCGGTATAGTGACCTACCGTATCATGCGAACTCGACCGGGATTCCCATAGGGAAGACCGATTGGTCCATATGCGCGCCGGGTGCTGACCGGAGCGACGCTAAAGGGAGTTTTACAGTTCATGCCTACGATCAACCAGTTAGTACGGTTCGGTCGCAAGAAGTTGACCGTGAAGACGAAGTCTCCGGCTCTCCATGCTTGCCCCCAGAAGCGCGGCGTTTGCACCCGCGTTATGACCGTGACCCCGAAGAAACCGAACTCGGCTCTTCGTAAAGTCGCCCGTGTTCGCCTGTCGCACGGTACCGAAGTCACCGCGTACATCCCCGGCATCGGCCATAACCTGCAGGAGCACTCCGTCGTGCTCGTGCGCGGCGGCCGCGTCAAGGACCTTCCCGGTGTTCGCTACCACATCATCCGCGGCGCCAAGGATACCCTGGGCGTCGAAGATCGCCGCCGCGGCCGGTCCAAGTACGGCGCCAAGCGGCCGAAGGCGTAAGGAGGGCCGCCATGGGACGCAAAAAGAAGAGCGTCGATCGGGGCCTGCTCCCCGACGCCAAGTACAACAGCGTGATCGTCGCCAAATTCGTCAACCGCATGATGTGGCAGGGCAAGCGTTCTATCGCCATGCGCATCGTGCACGACGCGTTGGATAATCTCCGCGCCAAGACCGAGAAGGAGCCCCTCGAGGTCTTCCTCAAGGCTCTCGACAACGTGAAGCCGATGGTCGAGGTCAAGTCCCGCCGCGTCGGCGGCGCCACGTACCAGGTTCCGATCGAGATCCGCGATACCCGCCGCGAGGCGCTCGGCATGCGCTGGATCATCGGCGCCGCGCGCGCCCGCGCCGGACACGAGATGAGCGAGCGGCTTGCCGCGGAGCTCCTCGACGCGTACAATAACACCGGTACCGCCTTCAAGAAGAAGGAAGATACCCACAAGATGGCCGAGGCCAACAAGGCCTTCGCCCACTATCGCTGGTAAGCGTATTGCGATTTAGGGGACCGGGGTCGCGGTTCGGCGGCCCCGTTCCCGGTTGATGGCCGAATTCGATTGATCGGCGCGTTCTTTGATATCGAAACGATCTGACCCCGTACGGAACCTTCCGTTCGTGGTCGATCGCCGCGCGATGCGGAGACGCCGAGGAGGTGGGAAGAGAAGTAAAAGCCCCCTGATCGTCGACGACTCCCGCGCGGATGTCTCGATGATCCAAACCGATCATCGCGAGAAATGATTCCGAAGGAATCATTCAGCGGCCCGTGGGCCGGCGATGGGATAGGTGGAACGAGACGGGCCGGGATGCGTCCCGGCGTTAGCGCGATGCGGTTCCCGCCTCGCCCCGCTCTTTTTCTGTCCTACCCCCTCAACTCCCACGTTCCCTTTCGACGCCCGTAGTCGGTCGTCAGCGTCCCGAGGCTTGCGCAGCTCGGTGCGTTCAGCTATACTGCGCGGACTTGCATATTATACGAGTGCCCATTTACGCAAGGAGGACACGATGGCTAAGGACAAGTTCAATAGAACTAAGATGCACATGAACGTCGGCACGATCGGCCATGTCGACCACGGAAAGACCACGCTCTCCGCCGCGATCACCATGTATTGCGCGAAGAAATTCGGCGACAAGGTCATGAAGTACGACGAAATCGATAACGCGCCGGAAGAGAAGGCCCGCGGTATCACGATCAATACCCGCCATCTGGAGTACCAGTCCGACAAGCGCCACTACGCGCATATCGACTGCCCCGGACACGCCGACTACATCAAGAACATGATCACCGGCGCTGCGCAGATGGACGGCGCTATCCTCGTCGTCTCCGCGCCCGACTCCGTCATGCCTCAGACCCGCGAGCACATCATCCTCGCCCGTCAGGTCGGCGTTCCCTCCATGCTCGTGTTCATGAACAAGGTTGACCTCGTCGACGATCCTGAGCTCATCGAGCTCGTCGAGACCGAGATCCGCGACGTTCTCAATGCGAACGGCTTCCCCGGCGACGAGATCCCGATCGTCAAGGGTTCCGCCTTCAAGGCTATGTCCGAGCCGGACAATCCTGAATCCACCAAGTGCATCGAGGACCTCCTCACCGCGATGGATACCTACTTCCCGGACCCCGTCCGCGACGACGCGAAGCCCTTCCTTATGCCGATCGAAGACGTGTTCACGATCTCCGGCCGCGGCACCGTCGTCACCGGCAAGGTGGAGCGCGGTATCGTGAAGCTCAACGAGGAAATCGAGATCGTCGGTATCAAGCCGACCCGCAAGACGGTCGTCACCGGCATCGAAATGTTCAACAAGCTCCTCGACGAAGGTCAGGCCGGCGACAACGTTGGTTGTCTCCTCCGCGGCGTTGAGAAGAAGGACGTCGAGCGCGGTCAGGTTCTCGCGAAGACCGGTTCGATCACCCCGCACCTCAAGTTCAAGGGACAGATCTACTGCCTCTCGAAGGAAGAGGGTGGCCGCCACAGCCCGTTCTTCTCCGGCTACCGGCCCCAGTTCTACTTCCGCACCACCGACATCACCGGCACCGTCAAGCTTCCCGAGGGGAAGGAGATGGTGATGCCCGGCGATAACTCCGAGATTTTCGGCGAACTGATCCACCCGATCGCCATGGAGAAGGGTCTCCGCTTCGCTATCCGCGAAGGCGGACGCACCGTCGCCTCCGGCCAGGTCATCGACATCGTCGAGTAAGACGCGATAGGAAAGGTGAGGGCGGTCTCTGCGCGCGGCGCGGGGCCGCCTTCGTTTGGAGGCATAATGACTAAGGAACGAATTCGCGTGCGGCTGCGCGGTTTCGACGTGGAGCTGATCGATCAAAGCGCGAAGGCTATCGTTCAGACGGTTCAGAAGGCGGGCGCTAAGGTGTCCGGCCCGATACCGCTCCCGACCCGCATCAACAAGGTTACCGTTCTTCGTTCGCCCCACGTCAATAAGAAGGCGCGCGAGCAGTTCGAGATGCGGACGCACAAGCGTCTCATTGACATCATCGATCCGTCGTCCGAAGTGATGGATTCCCTCATGAAGCTTGAGCTTCCTGCGGGCGTCGACGTCGAGATCAAGCAGTAGTGAATGCACGGGCAGACGGTTCCGCGACCCGGAATAACGTGCCCGATAAATGGAGTGTCTAGATGTTGGGTCTGATGGCCAAGAAAGTGGGCATGACGCAGATCTTCGACGGCGAAGGGAACCTCACCCCGGTGACGGTCCTCCGCGTCGATCCGAACGTCGTAATCGCCCAGAAGACGGAGGAGAAGGACGGCTATACCGCCGTGCTCCTCGGCGTCGACGACATGAAGAAGAGTAGGGTGACGAAGCCCTACGCCGGACAGTTCCCGGAGAGCATCGCGCCGAAAAAGCGCATTCGGGAATTTCGCAACTTCGAGCGCGAGTGCGCCGTGGGCGACAGCCTCGGCGTGGACCTCTTTGCCGATTGCCGCTACGTGGACGTCACGGGCGTTTCCAAGGGCAAGGGATTCCAGGGCGTCGTGAAGCGCTGGGGTTTCGGAGGCGGCCGCAATACGCACGGCTCCAAATTCCATCGCGAGCCCGGTTCCACCGGTCAGTGCACCTCGCCGGGACGTTCTTTCAAGAACATCAAGATGCCCGGACGCATGGGTCGTGAGCGCGTGACTGTCCTGAACCTCAAGGTCGTCAAAATCGACGTAGACAGCCGGACCATCCTGGTTCGCGGCGCCGTCCCCGGTTCCAACAAGGGTACGGTGGTCGTGCGGGCCGCGGTCAAGAAGTAACGAGGGAAGCGATGAATCGGACAGTCTATTCCATCGACGGTAAAGAGTTGCGCAAGGTCGAACTCTCCGACGCCGTGTTCGGCCTCCCGGCCAACGAGGACGTCATCTGGTACGCCGTCAACAACGAGCTCGCGAATCTGCGCCTCGGCACCGCCAGCACGAAAGATCGCGGCGAGGTCCATGGTTCCAACGCCAAGCCCTACAAGCAGAAGGGTACGGGTAACGCCCGCCGCGGCGATAAGAAGTCGCCGCTTCTGGTCGGCGGCGGTACCGTCTTCGGGCCGAAGCCGCGGGATTTCTCCTACGCCATGCCGAAGAAGGCTAAGCGGCTCGCCATGAAGAGCATCCTGAGCCTCAAGGTTCAGGACGATCGCCTCAAGATCGTGGAAGATTTTTCCGTCGAATCCGGGAAGACCAAGGACCTCGTGAAGATCCTGCGCGCTCTCGGCGCGGACGAGCGGACGGTCGTGGTCCTCAAGGATAACGATGAACTGGTGAAGCGGGCCGGCAAGAACATCCCGTGGCTCACCTTCCTTTCGTACAACCGGCTGCGCGCGCACGACCTCTATTACGGTCGCCGCGTGATCATGCTGGAGACGGCCGCGAAAAATCTCAACGACTTTTATGGCGCCAGCGCGGAGGCCGCTCAATGATCTATGAGCAGATTCTGATTGAGCCCATCCTGACGGAGAAGGCCAATACCTTGCGTGAAGAGGGGAAGTACGTCTTCAAGGTTTCCCCTTCCGCTACCAAGATCCAGATCAAGGAAGCGGTCCGCAGATTGTTCAACGTGCATCCCATCTCCTGCACCGTGATGGTGGTGGGCGGGAAGCCGAAGCGGGTCCGGTACAAGTCCGGATATACCTCCACTTGGAAGAAGGCCATCGTTCGCCTCGCGAAGGATGAGAAGATCGCCCTCTTCGAGGGCGCCTGAGGCCCGCGCACACTAGGGGAAAATTATGGGTATCAAGACGTATAAGCCGGTATCTGCGGGCATCCGGCATCGAACGAGCCTCGACTTCAGCGAGCTCACGACCGATAGACCCGAAAAGTCCCTGACGAGCGGCCGTTCCGAGAAGGCCGGTCGCGGCCAGAAGGGCCGCATCTCCGTCTGGCATAAGGGCGGCGGACACAAGCGTCGGTATCGCGACATCGATTTCAAGCGCGACAAGATCGGCATTCCCGGCAAGGTCGCGACGATCGAGTACGATCCGAACCGCAGCGCCAACATCGCGCTCGTCAACTACGTTGACGGCGAGAAGCGCTACATCATCGCTCCGAAGGGTCTCGTGGTGGGTCGGCAGGTCCTGAGCGGACCGACGGCTCCGATCGAGGCGGGCAACGCGCTTCCTCTGGAAGCGATTCCGCTCGGCTTCACCGTCCACAACGTCGAGCTCAACCTCGGCCGCGGCGGCCAGCTGGTCCGCTCCGCCGGAACGGGCGCCCTCGTGGCGGCTAAGGAGGGCGACTACGTCACCCTCAAGCTTCCCTCGGGCGAGATGCGGATGGTCTTCAACAAGTGCTACGCCACCATCGGCGAAGTCGGCAACGACGACCACATGAACGTGGAACTCGGCAAGGCCGGCCGCAAGCGCTGGCTCGGCGTCAGGCCGACCGTTCGCGGTATGGCGATGAACCCGATCGATCACCCGCACGGTGGTGGTGAGGGTCGCAATAAGGGTAGCCACCCGGTTTCGCCGTGGGGCCAGCCGACCAAGGGTTACAAGACCCGCAACAAGCATAAGCCGTCTTCTCGGTTTATCGTCACCCGCAGAAGCAAGTAGGAGCCAACGGTGTCAAGGTCCGTGAAGAAGGGGCCCTTCATCGAGAAGAGCCTGTACAAGAAAGTCGTCGAGATGAGCAAAGCGGGTGATCGGAAGATGATCAAGACCTATTCCCGTTGCTCTACGATCATCCCCGAGATGGTCGGTAACACCGTCTCCGTGTACAACGGAAAGACGTGGGTTCCCGTGTACGTTACGGAAAACCTCGTCGGTCATAAGCTTGGCGAGTTCTCGCCGACCCGCATCTTCAGGGGTCACGCGGGCTCGGACAAGAAGGCCGTGAAGAAGTAGGCAGGAAATGGAAGACAAGAAAGGCTACAAGGCCGTGACCAAATTCCTGATCGCTTCCCCGTATAAGGTGCGGCCGGTTGCCGACCTCGTGCGGCGGAAGGCGTATCCCGAGGCGATGTCCATCCTTGAGAACATGCCCCACAAGGGCGCGCGTCTCATCGGAAAGACGATGAAGTCGGCCGCTTCCAACGCGCTCGACCGCAACAAGAAACTCGACGAGGGCATGCTCTACGTGAAGGAAGTCCGGATCGATGAGGGCCCGCGGATGAAGCGGGTGTGGTTCCGCGCGCGCGGCCGCGCCGACATGCTGCTCAAGCGCATGTGCCATGTGACCGTGGTCATCGACGAGATCGGTAAGGCGGGGGAATAACGTGGGCCAGAAAGTAAATCCGATCGGGCTTCGGCTCGGAATCAATCGCACCTGGGCTTCCCGTTGGTACGTGGATCCTAAGGAATATGCCGATACCCTGCATGAGGACCTCAAGCTCCGCAAGCTCGTGGCCGCCCTTCCCGAAACGAAGGGCGCCGACATCGCGGAGCTGGAGATCATCCGCCACCCGCAGCGCATCACGATCGTGATCCACACCGCGCGGCCGGGCGTGATCATCGGCGTGAAGGGCGCGAACATCGAGCGGATCGGCGGCGAGCTCCAGAAGCACGTCACCAAGAAGATCCAGATCAAGATCAAGGAAGTCCGCAACGCGGACAACAACGCCCAGCTCATTTCGCAGAACATCGCCCGGCAGCTCTTGGCTCGCGGTTCTTTCCGCAAGGCCATGAAGCAGGCGATCCAGAACGCGATCAAGAAGGGCAACGCTCAGGGCGTGAAGGTTCGCCTTTCCGGCCGCCTCGGCGGCGCGGAGATGTCGCGGACCGAGGAGCACAAGGAAGGCCGCGTGCCGCTCCATACGCTCCGTGCCGACATCGAGTACGGCTTCTCCGAGGCCCACACCTCCTTCGGCGCCATCGGCGTCAAGGTCTGGGTCTACAACGGCATGAAGTACGGTAAAGAGCAGAAAGAAGACGCGGGCGTCTTGGTTCGGAAGCGGCGCGAGCGCGCCCCCGCGAGGAGTTAAGGTATGTTGAGTCCTAAGCGCGTAAAATACCGCAAGGTCCAGCGCGGGAGCATGCCGGGCAACGCCACGCGCGGTAATACCGTCGCGTTCGGCGAGTTCGGCCTGGTTGCCCTCGATCGCATGTGGCTTACCAATCGCCAGCTCGAGGCGGCCCGTATCGCCCTGAACCGCCACGTCAAGCGCGGCGGAAAGCTCTGGATCCGGGTCTTCCCGGACAAGCCCTACAGCAAGAAGCCCGCGGAAACCCGCATGGGTAAGGGTAAGGGCGCTCCCGAGTACTGGGTCGCCGTCGTGAAGCCGGGTACCGTCCTCTTCGAACTCGGCGGCGTCGAACGGAGCCTCGCCGAGGAAGCGATGCGTCTCGCCAGCTCCAAGCTGCCGATCAAGACGAAGTTCGCCGTCCGCGCCGAGCTCGAGATCTGAGCCGCGGCTCAAAGGAATAGGACATGAAGAATTCTTTCAAGAATCTTTCGATGCCCGAGCTGGTCGCGAAGCGGGACGAGCTCAACCGGAAGTACATGGAACTCCGCTTCCAGATGGTCATCGGCCACGTGGAAAACCCGCTCCAGAAGCGTAACATGCGCAGGCAGATCGCGCGGCTCAACACGTTGATCCGTCAGAACGATCTGGCCGCGAAGGCCTAAAGGAGCGAGCCGTGGAAGGTCAGCAGGTTTCGAACAAGACCAAGAGGGAGTTCGTCGGCATCGTCACGAGCGACAAGATGGAGAAGACCATCGTCGTGTCGGTCGATAACAAGACGCTCCATCCTCTTTATAAGAAGTACGTCGTGCGCACGAAGAAGCTCAAGGCGCACGATGAGACCAACGATGCCAAAATCGGCGACCGGGTTCGCGTCGTCGAATGTCGCCCGATCAGCAAGGACAAGTGCTGGACGCTCGTGGAAATCCTCGAGCGGGCGAAGTAAGGCGAGGGGAACCGACAAATGATTCAGGTTGAGACGTTCCTGAACGTCGCCGACAATTCCGGCGCGAAGACCGTGCAGTGCATCAAGGTGCTCGGCGGATCCAAGCGCAAGTACGCGAGCATCGGCGACATAATCGTCGTGGCCGTGAAGGACGCCCTTCCGACCTCGACCATCAAGAAGGGTTCCGTCGAACGGGCCGTCATCGTCCGGACTCATAAGGAATATCGTCGTCCCGACGGTACCTATATCCGGTTCGACGACAACGCCTGCGTGATCATCGATGCGAACAAGAATCCCAAGGGTAAGCGCATCTTCGGGCCCGTGGCCCGCGAGTTGCGCGAGAAGGACTACATGAAGATCGTGTCCCTCGCGCCCGAGGTCCTGTGAGGAGCGGCGGTATGACCGAGCACAAGTTCAAGCTTAAGAAGGATGATACCGTCCAGCTCATCGCCGGCAAGGACAAGGGCAAGCGCGGTAAGATCGTCAAGATCGTCCGCGACAAGGACCGTGTCGTCGTCGAGGGCGCCAACATCGTCAAGAAGGCGATGAAGCGCAAGAGCCAGCAGGACCGCGGCGGCATCGTCGAAGTCGAGGCCGCGATCCACATCTCGAATGTGATGATCGTGTGCAAGAAGTGCGGACCCACCCGGATCGGCTATAAGCTGGAAGGGACCGAGAAGGTGCGCATTTGCAAGAAGTGCGGAGAGGCCCTGTAATGAAGAACTACGAACCGCGGCTCAAGAAGATCTATAAGGAGCAGATCGCTCCGGAGATGTTCAAGGAGTTCGGATACAAATCGACGATGCAGACGCCGAAGGTAGATAAGATCGTCGTCAGCATGGGCGTAGGCGAGGCTCTTCAGAATAAGAAGTTGCTCGATGCAGCCATCGACGACCTGACGCTCATCACCGGGCAGAAGGCCGTGAAGACGAAGGCGCGCAAGAGCATCGCCAACTTCAAGATTCGTCAGGGACAAGAGATCGGTGCCCGCGTCACGCTCCGCGGCATCATCATGTACGAGTTCCTCGATCGTCTCGTGAACGTCGCGCTTCCGCGCGTTAAAGACTTCCGCGGCGTCAATCAGAATGCGTTCGACGGACACGGGAACTACTCGCTCGGCATCACCGAGCAGATCATCTTCCCCGAGATCGATTTCGACAAGATCGAGCGGGTATGCGGACTCAATATCGCCATCGTGACGACGGCGAAGACGGACGCCGAGGCGAAGAGCCTTTTGGCCAAGTTCGGCATGCCCTTCAGGAAGTAAGCGAGGAACGAATGGCTAGAAAAGCTATGATAATCAAGGCGCTCCGGACTCCGAAGTATTCGACCCGCAAGGTCAATCGTTGCCGGATCTGTGGGCGCGCCCGGGGCTATCTTCGGAAGTACGAGATGTGCCGCCTTTGCTTCCGCAAGCTCGCGAGCGAAGGTCTCATCCCCGGCGTCACCAAATCCAGCTGGTAAGGTAGGAGAGAACGATGAGCGTTTCTGATCCCGTCGCGGATATGCTGACCAAGATCCGGAATGCCGGAATGGCTAAGCACGAGAAGGTCGACATCCCTACCTCCAAGCTCAAGCTCGAGATCGTCAAGATCTTGAAGACCGAGGGATACATCAAGAACTTCAAGAAGATCAATCAGGACGGCGCCAACAGCATCCGGATCTTCCTGAAGTACGATGAGGCTACCTCGCCGGTCATTCACGGCATCCAGAAGATTTCCTCTCCCGGACGCCGCGTGTATTCGGGCTACAAGGGCATGCCGCGCGTCATTAACGGATACGGTACCCTGATCGTCTCCACGTCGATCGGCGTCACCACCGGAAAAAAGGCCGTCGAAAAGAAAGTCGGCGGCGAGATCATCTGCACGGTCTGGTAAGAGGGAGCGTATGTCGCGTATCGGAAAGATTCCGGTCAAGATTCCGCAGGGCGTGAAAGTCGCCGTCGGCGCCGACACCATCACGGTGGAAGGCCCGAAGGGGAAGTTGACCCAGCAGTACCATCCCGTCGTCACGTTCAAGACCGAGGGGAGCGAGATCGTCGTAGGCCGCGCCAATGACGAAAAGCAGACGCGGGCTTTCCATGGCCTCTATCGTAACCTGCTCAACAACATGGTCATCGGCGTGTCGGCCGGCTTCAGCCGCGCGCTCATCATCACCGGCGTCGGTTTCCGCGCCGAGGTGAAGGGCGAGATACTCACGATGAACTTGGGCTACTCGAACGATATCAACGTTCTCGTGCCCAAGGGCCTGTCGGTCACCGCGGACGCGAACGGAAAGGTCGTCGTCAGCGGCATCGACAAGCAGCGGGTCGGCGAGTTCGCCTCCCAGATCCGGAAACTCCGCTTGCCCGAACCGTACAAGGGCAAGGGCATCCGGTATGAGGACGAGACCATCAGAAGGAAAGTCGGCAAGTCCGGCGTGAAATAAGGCAGCAATATATGATGCGGAAACTGGTCGAAAAAGACAGGAAGCGGCTCAAGAGGAAGGTCCACATCCGCAAGCGGATCGCCGGAACCGCCGAGAAGCCGCGCATGAGCGTGTTCAAGAGCAATCGCTCTCTGTACGTTCAGGTGATCGACGATGGCGTCGGCAATACCCTCGCGTCCGCCTCCACGCTGGAGAAGGACCTCAAGGACATCAAGCGCGATGTCGAGGGCGCCGGAAAGCTCGGCGAGATCATGGGTAAGCGTCTCCTGGAGAAGAACATCAAGACGGTGGTGTTCGATCGGAACGGCTACCTCTACCACGGCATCGTCAAGGCGATCGCCGACGGCGCCCGGAAAGCCGGGATCCAGTTCTAGGGGGCGAAATGGACCACTCAAGAGATCGAGATAGAGATAGGGGTCGGGACTACCAGGAGAAGGAGTTCGTCGAGAAGCTCGTCAAGCTGAACCGGACGGCGAAAGTCGTCAAGGGCGGCCGCCGCTTCTCCTTCTCCGCCCTCACGGTCGTCGGCGATCGCAAGGGTAACGTCGGCTACGGTTTCGGCAAGGCGAACGACGTCGCCGAGGCGATCCGCAAGAGCATCGACAAGGCGAAGCGGAACATGGTGAAGCTTCCCGTGAAGAACGGGACGATTCCCCACGAGGTCCAGGCGGAGTTCAAGAGCTCCTGCGTGCTCCTCAAGCCCGCCTGTTCGGGTACCGGCATCATCGCCGGAGGTCCCGTGCGCGCCATCATGGAAGCGGGCGGCGTCACCGACGTGCTCAGCAAATCCATCGGGGCGAGCAACCAGATCAACGTGATCAAGGCGACCTTCGAATGCATCGCGGGCATGATGGACGCCAAGGCCGTCGCCAAGAACCGGGGCAAGGCCCTGAAGGACTTGTGGGGTTGATCGATATGGCCACGAACAAGAAAATCAGAATCCGCCTCGTGCGGAGCACCATCGGTACGCTACCCGCCCAGCGGGCGACCGTCAGGGCCCTTGGGCTCCGGAAGATCGGCTCCAGTACCGAAAAGGATACCAGTCCGGCCATCCTCGGCATGGTCCGCGCGGTTTCTCATCTGGTCGCCGTTGAGGAGATCAAGTAGATGTCCGATTTTAACTTGCACGCCCCCGAGGGCGCCAACAAAAAGAAGAAGATCGTCGGCCGCGGCCAGGGTTCCGGACTCGGAACCACGGCGGGCCGCGGTAATAAGGGACAGCAATCGCGTTCCGGCGGAAAGACCTACGTCGGCTTCGAGGGCGGCCAGATGCCGCTCTACCGCCGCCTGGCTCACCGCGGATTCTCGAACTACCCCTTCCGGAAAGAGTTCCAGGTCGTGAACCTCGGAGAGATCGGGAAGCGTTACGCCGACGGCGAGACCGTCGACGCGGCGAGCCTGGTCCAGAAGGGGCTCGTGAAGGGCGCCGCTCCGGTCAAGGTCCTCGGCGACGGGGAATTCACCAAGAAACTCACCTTCAAGGTCGAGGCGATTTCCGCTTCGGCCAAGGAGAAGATCGAGAAGGCGGGCGGCTCAGTAGCCGTCTCCGCCGACGCCTAATGCGGGCGAGGCGGGGAACGTTCCATGGCTAATCCGTTGGTCGGTATCTTCAGGGTCAAGGAGCTCCGAGAGCGCGTGCTCTTCACGATGCTGATGCTCATCGTTTTCCGCCTCGGCGCGGTTCTTCCGATTCCGGGCATCAACATCAATGCGCTGAAGGCGTATTTCGCCGCGCAACAGCAGTCGGGTAACGCCATCGTCGATTACCTCGACTTCTTTGCCGGCGGCGCGTTCTCCAATTTCTCGGTCTTCATGCTCGGCATCATGCCCTACATCTCGATGTCGATCATCATGCAGCTCTTCCTCATCATCTTCCCTAGCCTCAAAAAGATCTCGGAAGAGGAAGGCGGCAAGAAAAAGATCCAGATGTATCAGAGGGTCGGTACGATCGTCGTGAGCCTCATCCAGTCCTACACCGTCACGGTGTGGGCGGATCGGATCCCGAACGCGGTCACCATGTCCCGGCTCCCCTATACGCTGATCGCCATGCTCACCGTCACG
Organism: Spirochaetota bacterium; assembly: GCA_023406985.1. Taxonomy (GTDB): domain Bacteria; phylum Spirochaetota; class Spirochaetia; order Treponematales; family Breznakiellaceae; genus JAEXTK01. Next base: position 25,481 of record JAEXTK010000033.1, read on the forward strand.
ACCGGAACCATGTTCCTCATGTGGATGGGAGAGCAGATCACCAAGCGCGGTATCGGTAACGGCGTCTCGCTCCTGATCTTCGCGGGTATCGTCGCCCGCCTGCCCCACGCGCTCTGGGAACTGGGCCAGAAGGTCCAGAACCGTGAGCTCAACCCGGTTTTCGTGATCGTGGTCTTCGCGATGTTCGCGGCTATCGTCGCGTTGGTCGTGTTCGAGCAGCAGGGTCAGCGCAAGATTCCGGTCCACTACGCCAAGCGCGTCGTGGGCAGGAAGATGTACGGCGCCCAGAACACGTACATCCCGTTCAAGATCAATCCGTCGGGCGTCATTCCGGTCATCTTCGCCTCGTCGATCCTGACCTTCCCGCTCCAGATCGCTTCGAGCGTGGGCGGTAACGTGAAGTGGCTCGCCGCGGTGGCGCATTTCCTGCAGCCCCACGGACTCTGGTACAACGTGTTCTACACCCTGCTCATCATCTTCTTCGCGTATTTCTATACGCAGGTGACGCTCAATCCTACGGAGATCGCCAAGAACATCCGTGAAAACGGCGGTTCCATTCCCGGTATCCGGACCGAGCGCATCGAGCAGTACATGATGGGCATCCTCAACAGGATCATCCTGCCGGGTTCGTTGTACCTCGCGGTGATCGCGGTGTTGCCCACCATCATCCAGACGTTGTTCAAGTTCCCGTCGTCCATCTCGTACCTGATGGGCGGCACCTCGCTCCTCATCCTGGTCGGCGTGGATCTGGATACGATGAGTCAGGTCGAGGCGTTGCTCAAGATGCACCACCACGAGGGCTTGACCAAGAAAGGTAAGATCCGCGCCCGGAACCTGTAGGTCGGCGGCGCGGAACTGAGGTTATCGCCGGTGCCGTCCTTCGGGGCGGCGCCACTAGGCGAAACCCATGAAATTCGTTTTAATGTCCGGACGGGTCGACGCCCACCCCTTTGTACGAGACGTCGGTTCGGAACGGTCAATCGGATTGGAAGGGAGAGAGTAGGATGAAAGTCCGAACGAGCGTGAAGCCCATCTGCGATAAATGCAAGGTCATCAAGCGGAACGGCATTATCCGCATCATTTGCCAGAACCCGAAGCACAAGCAGCGACAGGGTTGAGGAGGTAAACCGCAATGGCACGTATAGCGGGAGTAGACCTCCCCAACAAGCACGTCAATATCGCGCTTACGTACATCTACGGTATCGGCCGTTCCAGCGCCGATGCGATTTGCGAGAAGTCCAAAGTCGATCCGATGCGGATGATGAACGACCTTTCGCAGGAAGAGCTCAGCGAGCTCCGTCAGCTCATCGAGAATGAGTACAAGGTGGAGGGCCGTCTGCGCACGGAGATCGCCCTCAACATCAAGCGGCTCATGGACATCGGTTGCTATCGCGGCCTCAGGCACCGTAAAGGTCTGCCCGTACGCGGTCAGCGGACGCGCACGAACGCGCGCACGCGGAAGGGCAAGAAGAAGACGGTCGCCGGGAAGAAGAAGTAGGCGGAGGTAGGTAAACCGTGGCTGAAGCTAAGACGAAGAAGCGGAAAGAGAAGAAGTCCGTATACGAAGGGAACGTCTATATCCAGGCGACGTTCAATAACACGATCGTCACGATCACCGACCTCATGGGCAACGCCCTCTCTTGGGCCAGCTCGGGAGGCCTCGGGTTCCGCGGCGCGAAGAAGTCTACCCCGTTCGCCGCGCAGACCGTGACCGACACCGCCGCCCAGAAGGCGCTCCAGTACGGCCTCCGCGAAGTGCACGTATTCGTGAAGGGCCCGGGGATCGGCCGCGAATCGGCGATCCGTCAGCTCGGCGCCCTCGGCATCAAGGTGAAGTCCATCAGCGACGTCACTCCGATCCCGCACAACGGCTGCCGGCCCCGCAAGACGCGGCGCATCTGAGAGGGGGAAAGAACAGTATGGCACGATATACGGGACCGGTTTGCCGGCTTTGCCGCACCGAACAGAAAAAGCTTTTCCTCAAGGGCGATCGCTGCAAGAGCGACAAGTGCCCGATCAACCGCAAGCGCCCCGCGCCCGGTAAGGACCCCAAGGCCCGGACCGGCAAGCGGTCGGACTACGGAATGCAGCTTCGCGAGAAGCAGAAACTCAAGAGGATCTACGGAATGCAGGAAAAGCAGTTCGTGCTCTTCTTCGAGCGCGCGCTCCGCATGCCCGGCATCACCGGCGAGAACCTCTTCATGTTGCTCGAGCAGCGCTTGGACAACGTGGTGTATCGCATGCGCTTCGCGACCAGCCGAGCCCAGGCCCGGCAGTTCGTCCTGCATGGCCATTTCACGGTCAACGGCAAGGTCGTGGACGTTCCCTCCTACCTCGTGAAGCCGAACGACGTCATCGAGGTGAAGGATTCCAGCAAGAACTTCGTCTTCATCAAGGAAGCTCTCAAGGAATTCGGGAAAGCGGGCGTCATGCCGTGGCTCCAGCTCGATCCCGACGCCATGAAGGGAACGTTCCTCGCGATACCGCGCCGCAGCGACGTCACGGACCTCGCGGACATCAAGGAACAGATGGTCGTCGAGCTCTATTCGAAATAAGGAGTCCCAATGGCCCGAAAGAACCTGCTTAAAGGATTCAAGCGTCCGAAAGGCATCACCTTTGAGCACGGCGAGCTCAACCCGGATTACGGGAAGTTCATCGCCGCCCCCTTCGAACCAGGTTTCGGGACGACGGTCGGCAATACTTTGCGCCGGGTTCTCCTTTCCTCGATCCAGGGCTACGCCATCACGGCGGTCAAGATCACCTCGTACGACGCGGAGGGAGTTCCCCACGTCGTATCGAGCGAGTTCGAGACCATTCCGAACATCGTGGAGGATACGCTCGAGGTCATCAACAACCTCAAGCAGATCCGCCTCCGGCTGCCCGATGAAGTCGAGCAGGAGACGCTGCTCTTTGAATGGAAGGGACAGTGCGAGGTTTCGAGCGACGATCTGGCTCGCCCGGGGCAGCTTGAGGTCTTGAGCCTCGGCCGCCACGTGATGACGCTCATGGCGGATGCCCGCGTCGAATTCGAGATCCAGGTCGACCTCGGCCGCGGGTACGTGCCCTCCGAGGTCAACGAGAAGTACATCGAGGTCATCGGGACCATCCCGATGGACGCGATCTTCTCGCCGGTCAAGAAGGTGAAGTACGCCGTTGAGCCGACCCGCGTCGGGCAGCGGAGCGATTACGACAAGCTCGTGCTCGAGGTCTGGACCGACGGCACGATCAAGCCGGAGGACGCGCTCGCGGAGGCGGCGAAGATCGCGAAGGATCACTTCTCGGTCTTCATCAATTTCGATGAGAGCGATCTCGGCGCCGACGAGGACCTCGACGAGGACGACGAGCGGATCAGGCAGATACTCAACACCCCGGTGGAAGAGTTGGAGCTGTCCGTACGTTCCTCGAACTGCCTCAAGAACGCCAATATCAAGACGATCGGGGAGCTGACCCGGAAGACGGAGGACGACATCGCCAAAACGAGGAACTTCGGTAAGAAGAGCCTCCAGGAGATCAAGGAGAAGCTCAAGGAGTGGAACCTGGGTCTCGGCATGAGCGATTATAGCGTCCTCAAGAATGCGGTGAAACTTACGCCGGAAAAGGAAGAAGAAGATGAAGCATAAGATCGGCTTTAACCGCCTGGATCGTTCGGCGGCGCACCGGAAGGCCCTTCATCGCAGCATGGTCACATCCCTCTTCAGACACGAGCGGATCACGACGACCAAGGCGAAGGCCCTCGAGGTCCGTCGGACCGCTGAGAAGATGATCACGCGCGCCAAGGAAGATTCGGTGCACAATCGTCGCTTGATCGCGCGCCGTATCTACGACGACGGCGTCGCGGCGAAGCTCTTCTCCGACATCGCCCTCCGCATGAAGGATCGTCCGGGCGGCTATACCCGGATCGTAAAGCTCGGCGAACGCGCCGGCGACGCGACCGAGATGGTCCTCCTTGAGCTCGTCGATTACAAGTTCGAGGAGAAGGCCAAGAAGCACCCGCAGAAAGCCGAGAAGAAGGCTCCGAAGGAAGAGGCCAAGGCCGCTTCCTCCAAGAAGGAGAGCGGCAAGAAGGCGGACGCCAAGAAGGCGGACGCCAAGAAGGCGGAAGCCAAGGCCGCCGGCGAGCCCAAGGCTCCGGCCGCGAAGAAGAGTCCGGCGAAGAAGAAGAGCGCCCCGGCGGCCGACGCCGCCGAGACGAAGTAAGGGGAGGACCGGATATGTCCAAGGCGCACAGAGGTAAAGGCATCCGCGAGCTCGCGGCTCACGGCCGGGGGAGCTGCCCCGTTTGCAAGCGCGACAACGTGAAGGTCCTCTACGAGCAGGAAATCGCGGGCGCGAAGGTCAAGATCTGCAAGACCTGCAAGGCGGCGATCGCCAACGGCAAGGCCGTCTAATCGTTCGTATCCCCGCGAAGGAACCGATCGGAGCAATCCGATCGGTTTTTTTTTGCGTCCCGGTTCCATCGATTAAATATTTATGCAGTTAATATACAAAATCCTGAATAAACGCATTGACAATGAAAAATACGCTGCGTATGATCTCATATAAATTTATCACTACAAAAATGATAATTGTGTTCGGTTTGTTGAGAAGGGAGTTTCCCGCCTTCCATGGTGAAGGACGGGTAGTGTTCGAGACGGGGGAAAAGATGAAAAGGATATTGCTCATCGGTTCGATTCTCGCGCTCGCGTTCTCTCTTTCCGCGTGTGGCGGCAAGGGCGGAACCATCAAGATCGGCGTAGCGGGCGCCCATTCCGGCGACTTGGCCTCCTACGGCATTCCGTCGGTGCATGCCGCGGAACTCGTGGCGGAAGCGGTGAACGCGAAGGGCGGCATCAACGGCCGCAAGATCGAGCTGGTCGTCGAGGACGATCAGTGCAAGCCCGAGCTGGCGACGAACACCGCAGCCAAGCTCGTGAGCGCCGAGGTTTCGGCCGTCATCGGCCACATCTGCTCCGGCGCCACCAAGTCCGCGCTCGGTATCTACAAGGATTCCAAGCTCGTGACGATTTCTCCTTCCGCTACCAACCCTCCGCTCACCCAGAGCGGCGAGTATCCGAACTTCTTCCGCACCATCGCTCCGGATGACGCGCAGGCCAAGCTGGCCGTTTCCTTCATCAAGGACAAGCTCGGCCTCAAGAAGCTCGCGGTCCTCCATGACAAGGGCGACTACGGCAAGGGCTTCGCCGATCTCGCGAAGCAGTTCGCCGAAGAAGCGGGACTCCAGATCGTCCTCTTCGAGGGCGTGAACCCCGGCGCTCCGGACTATTCCGCTGTCGTGAACAAGATCGGCAACTCCGGCGCCGACGGCGTCGTGTGGGGCGGTTACCACCCCGAGGCTTCCAAGCTCGTCCAGCAGATGAAGGACAAGGGCATGAACATCCCCTTCGTCTCCGACGACGGCGTCAAGGACAACACCTTCATCGAGGTCGCCGGCAAGTACGCCGAAGGCGTCTACGCCACCGGCCCCACCGACACGAGCTCCAACCCGCTCGCGATCAAGGCCGTCGCGGATCACAAGGCCAAGTACGGCGATGAGCCCGGCGCCTTCTTCCTGAACGCCTACGCCGCTTCCATGGCCATCGTGAACGCCATCGAGAAGGCCAAGAGCACCGATTACGACGCGGTCACCAAGGCCCTCCGGTCCGAGTTCGTCGAGACTCCGCTCGGCAGCATCTCCTTCGATGAGAAGGGCGACGTCATCGGCTTCGGATTCTCGGTCTACCAGGTTCAGAACGGAGCTTACGTCGAACTGAAGTAAGCGCCGGTTCGCGAAAGCACGATGTCACGGCCGTTCCGGTTGACGGACAACCGGAACGGCTCATTTTTTTGGAAAAGTATGGTATAGATATAAATCCGCATTTTCCGTCACAAACCGGACGGCGACGCAGGGGAGAAGGATTTGCAGCATGGATTATTTTCTTAAGCTTTTCTTGAGCGGGACGGCGAAAGGTTCGATCTACGCGATGATCGCCCTCGGATACACGATGGTATACGGTATCGTTCAGCTCATCAACTTCGCGCACGGCGAGGTGTACATGATCGGCGGCTTCACCGCCCTGATCGTCGGCGGGTTCCTCTTTTCTGCGGGCCTCCCGGTTCCTCTCGTGCTGCTTCTTTCCGTCGTCGCTGCGGTGATTTTTTCTTCCGCGTACGGCTTCACGATCGAGCGCCTGGCCTACAAGCCGCTGCGGAACAAGCCGCGGTTGTCCGCCCTCATCAGCGCCATCGGCATCTCCATGATCCTGCAGAACTTCGTGCTGTTGGTTCAGACCGAGAAGTATCTGCCGTTTCCTTCGTACTTGCCGGAATTCGCCTTCTTGAAGCCCGTCCGGGAGTACATCAACTCGACCCAGTTCATCATCCTGATCTCCACCGCGGTCATCATGATCCTGCTGACTTTCCTCATCAAGTTTACGCGGATCGGTAAGGCCATGCGGGCGACCGCGCAGGACAAGGATATGGCCCAGCTCGTCGGCGTCAACGTCAACCAGGTCATCTCGGTGACCTTCGTCATCGGTTCGGCGCTCGCCGCGATCGGCGGCGTCCTCATCTGTTCCTATATGGGTCAGATCAACTACTACATCGGCTTCGTCGCGGGCATCAAAGCCTTCGTCGCGGCGGTGCTCGGCGGGATCGGCTCCATACCCGGAGCGGTGCTCGGCAGCTTCATCCTGGGCTGGACCGAGAGCCTCGGGACCGGTTACATCTCCAGCGATTACGAGGATGCGTTCGCCTTCGTTATCCTCATTCTCATTCTTATCGTGAAACCCGACGGGGTCCTCGGCAAGAACCAGAAACAGAAGGTGTAGTGCGATGAATCGTAAAGCTCTCAAATCCGAATTGACGCAAGCCCTCGTTCAGGCCATCTGGTTCGTCGTGCTCCTGTTCCCCATGATGGTGATGAAAGTATCGGTCTCCGGCGGCAAGGCGTCCGTCCAATTCCGCTGGGCGTATCTGCCGGTGGTTGCGATCGCCGCCTTCATCCTCTCCTTCGTTTGGAACCGGGCGCTCGAGTGGAATGAAACGCGCGGGGACAAGGCTGCGAAGCCGAGCCTCCTATCCAAGGCGAAGGCGCGCCTCGGCGCGTACGCGGAGAACAAGCTCGCCCGGAGGTCGCTGTTCGTCGCCTTAGCCCTGCTGGTGGCGGCGTATCCCTTCCTCCTCGGCATGTACCATACGAACATCATGATCACGGCGCTCATCTACGTGATCCTGGCGCTCGGCCTCAACATCGTCGTCGGGCAGGGCGGGTTGCTCAACCTCGGCTACGCCGCCTTCTTCGCGGTCGGCGCCTACACGTACGGGCTCCTCTGGAAGTACGCGGGGCCCGTCTTCGCGGCCGCGGGCATCGAGCCGGGTTGGCTCTTCTGGATCGCGCTTCCGTCCGCGGGCGTGCTCGCGGTCATCTGCGGCATCCTCCTGAGCCTTCCGGTCTTGCGCCTCCGCGGCGATTACCTGGCCATCATCACCTTGGCCTTCGGCGAGATCCTCCGCATGGTGCTCCAAAATTCGGGGGACCTCACGGGCGGAGCCGCAGGCATCAGCCTCATTCCGCGCCCCTGGTTCTTCAACATCAGGCTGCCGCCGAAGCAGGCGGCGACCTACATCTACTACATCGTCGTCGTGCTGGTGCTCCTCACCGTCTTCATCGTGCGCCGCCTGGAGGATTCCCGCGTCGGCCGCGCCCTGGAAGCCATGCGCGAGGACGAGATCGCCTGCGAGGCCATGGGGATCAACCTGGTGAGGAACAAGCTCGCCACGTTCGCCCTCGGCGCGTTCTGGGCGGGAATCGCGGGGGTCGTGCTCGCCTCCCAGACCACGTACATCAACCCCGACAGCTTCACGCTCTGGGAATCGATCATGATCCTCATGGCCGTCGTCATCGGCGGGACCGGCTCCATTCCCGGCGCGATCCTCGGCGCGATGCTCCTCAAGCTCTTGCCCGAGTACTTCCGCCCCCTCGCCCAGTACCGCATGCTGATCTACGGAATCGCCATGATCGTGATCATCATCTTCAAGCCCGACGGACTCATCCCGAGGAACCGCAAGAAATATACCTTCACGGAGACTTCCGGCGCCGCCGCTTCCGAGGTTCAGCCATGACAGAGAACAAGACCAAACTACTCGAGATCGACGACCTCTCCATGGTGTTCGGCGGCCTCCGCGCCATCGACCGCGTCTCCATGCACATCAATGAGGGCGAAATCGCCGCCCTCATCGGACCGAACGGCGCGGGCAAGACGACGATCTTCAACTGCATCACCGGCGTGTACAAACCGACGGAGGGCGCGATTTCCATCCAGCGTTCCGGCCAAAAGAAGGAACGCATCGACGGCCTCAAGCCGCACCTCATCAACCACAAGGGGCTCGCGCGGACCTTCCAGAACATCCGACTCTTCAACAACATGAGCGTGTTGGAGAACGTCATGATCGGGCGCCACAACTCGCTCAAGGCCGGCATCCTGCACGCCATCGTCCGCGACAAGCGGACGCGCGAGGAGGAGCAGCGTCTCTTGGAGGAGAGCTACACCATCCTCAAGAAGATGCAGCTGGAGAAATTCGTCAACGAGATGGCGCGCAACCTTCCGTACGGCGCGCAGCGGCGCCTCGAGATCGCGCGCGCCCTCGCGACCGATCCCTTCCTCCTCCTCCTCGATGAGCCGGTGGCGGGCATGAACCCCCATGAAACCAAGGAACTCGAAGAGACCATCAACCTGATACGCGAGCAGGAGAAGGTGACGATCCTGCTCATCGAGCACGACATGAGCCTCGTGATGAACGTTTCCGAACGCATCTACGTGCTCGATTACGGTCAGCTCATCGCCGAGGGAACGCCGCACGAGATCAAGAGCAATCCCGACGTGATCAAGGCGTATTTAGGAGAATAAGATGGCTTTGATGGAACTGAAGAATATTTGCACCTACTACGGGAACATCCAGGCCCTGAAAAACATCTCGCTCTCGGTCAACGAGGGCGAGATCGTCACGCTCATCGGCGCCAACGGCGCCGGCAAGACGACCACCCTCATGTCGATCTGCGGCATCACGCAGGTGCGGAGCGGCGAGATCCTGCTGGAGGGGAAAGACATCTCCCGCGAGCCGACCCACCGGATCGTGCAGATGGGCATCTCCCAGGTCCCCGAGGGGCGGCGCATATTCCCCCAGCTCACCGTCCTGGAGAACCTGGACATGGGCGCCTTCCTCAGGGACGACAAGGAGGGACTCAAGAAGGACCTCGACGAGGTCTTCTCGTTGTTCCCCCGCCTCGCGGAGCGGCGCAACCAGCCGGGCGGCACCCTGAGCGGCGGCGAGCAACAGATGCTCGCCATCTCGCGGGCCCTCATGGCGCGGCCGCGCATCCTGCTGCTGGACGAACCGTCCCTCGGCCTCGCGCCGCTCATCGTCCAGCACATCTTCGAGATCATCAAGCGGATCAACGAGGAGCGCAAGACCACGATCTTCCTCGTGGAGCAGAACGCGAACATGGCCCTCAAGATCGCCCACAAGGGCTACGTGCTCCAGAACGGCGTGATCAAGATGTCCGACAGCTCGGATCGCCTGCTCGCCAACGAGGAAGTCCGCAAGGCTTACCTCGGCCTTTGACTTGCGATAGCGCCGGATCGGCTTTATAACGGAAGGGGGCGCGAGCGCGCCCGGGGACGCCGGAATCGCCGCGGAAGCGGCCGTTCCGGTTTTCCAACTTGAGAGGAGGTTCACCGTGAACGTCGGCCGCTGTATGACGAAGAATCCCGTTACCATTTCTCCCGATGTTTCCGTCCCCGACGCCCAGGCCCTGATGCGGCGGGAGAAGATCCATCGGCTCCCGGTGCTCGACAAGGCGGGGAAGCTGCTCGGCATCGTCACCTCCTCCGACCTCATCCACGCGTCGGCCTCTTCGGCGACCTCCCTGGACATCTACGAGCTCAACTACCTCATCTCCAAGCTCAAGGTCGAGACGGTGATGACCAAGAAGCCGCTCTCGGTCTCCGAGGACCTTCCCATCGAGGAAGCGGCGCGCATCATGGCGGACAACAACATCTCCGGCTTGCCCGTGCTGCGCGGCGAGGTCCTCATCGGCATCATCACGGAATCCGATCTCTTCAAGCTGTTCATCGAGCTCTTCGGGGCGCGGCACGTGGGCGTGCGCCTCACGGTCCTGATGCCGGAAAAGAAGGGCGAACTCGCCGCGCTGGCCGGAGCCATCGCGAAGGCGGGCGGGAACATCGTGTCCCTCGCCACCTTCGACGGCGAAGACCCGACGAATTCCTACTGCACCCTGAAGGTGGAAGACCTGAGCCGGCAAGCGCTCGTGGACGCGGTGACGCCCTTCGTGGACCGGGTGGTGGACGTCCGGGAAAGTTAGTTCAGGGTCTGGATCGAGAAGACCGAGGGGATACCGCGTAGATTCTTGAGGACCTTCTTGAGGTCGTCGCGGTCCTCGAGCTCCATGGTGAAGAAGCCCGTGAGGCGGCTCGCCGCGTTCTCCTCCAGCCTGCCTTCGATGAGGTGTCCCTGGTTCTTGCGGACGGCGCCTTCGATCTCCGAGAAGAGGTCGGACGAGCGCCGGGCCTCCACCCGGAAGCGTTTGACCAGGTGCGATTCGGCGTTCTCCCACTCCACATCGATTTTCCGCTCGGCGAAGTCGGGAATGTTCGCGACGTTCCGGCAGGTGCGGCGGTGCACGATGATGCCCCGTCCGCGTGAGACGTAGCCGATGATGGGGTCGCCGGTCACCGGGGCGCAGCATTTGGCGAAGCGGATCATCATGTTCCGCTCGTCCTCCACGCGTACCTGGAGGACCCCGTGCTGGGTGTCCGACCCGTGGAGCACGGTCTGGATGGGTTCGTCCGCTTTGGCCGCGGCCGTCTGGGCCGCGGTCGCCGCCGCCTGCGCGTCCGCGATCGCCTGGGTTTGCGCCGCCTTCTTCTTGGCGACGATATTCTTCTCTATGATGAGGCTGTCGTCGTTCGCCTGGAGCCAGGCGCGGATCTTGCTCCGCGCCTTGGACGTCCGCACCGCGCGCAACCAGTTGAGGTGGGGCCGCGCGTTCTGGGAGGTGAGGATCTCCACGACCTGGGTGTTCTTGAGCTCGGCGGTGAGCGGTACGATGGCGCCGTCGGCCTTGGCGCCCGCGCAACGCTCGCCGATGGCCGAGTGGATGTGGTAGGCGAAATCGATGGGCGTGGAGCCCGCGGGCAACTCGATGACTTTCCCCTGCGGGGTGAATACGTAGATGGAGTCCTTGAGGAGCTCCCGCTTGATGTCTTCCAGGAAGGTCGCTGAGGCATTGGCCGCGCCGCCCTCCAGGCTCTTCCAATCCTTGAGCCGGTTGACGATGGAGAGGTCCTCCACGCGGACGAGCTCGCTCGTGCTGCCCTTCTTGTAGAGCCAGTGGCTCGCGACGCCGTACTCGGCGATCCGGTGCATCTCCCAGGTGCGGATCTGGATCTCGATGAGTTTCCCGTCGAAGCTCATGACCGTCGTGTGGAGACTCCGGTAGCCGTTCGCCTTCGGCATGGCGATGTAGTCCTTGAAGCGCCCGTCGATGGGTTTCCAGAGGCGATGGACCGTCCCGAGGAGGGTATAGCAATCGTCGTCCAGGTCGCAGAGGATGCGGATGCCGAGGAGGTCGAAGAGCTCCTCCGCGCCCTTGTTGCGCTTCCGCATCTTCTGGTAGATCGAGTAAAAATGCTTGGCGCGCGAACTCACCGTGATGCGGATGCCGACCGCGGCGGCCTCGCGGTAGATGGCCTCCTGGACCCGGTCCAGGAATTCGGCCCGTTCGCCCTTCTTCTGAGCGACGATGCCCTTGATCTGATCGTAGGCGTCGCGGTTGAGGTGTTTCAGCGAGAGATCCTCGAGCTCGTCCTTCATCCACGAGATGCCGAGCCGGTCCGCGAGCGGCGCGTAGATGTCCAGGCATTCCTGCGCGATGGCCTTCTGCCGCTCCGGCGGCAGGAACTGCAGGGTCCGCATGTTGTGGAGCTTGTCGGCGAGCTTGATGAGGATGACCCGGATGTCCTGCACCATGGCGAAGAGCATCTTCCGGATGCTCTCCGCCTCCGCGAGGGTCTTGTTCTTGGCGGAAAGGTCGGCGATCTTGGTGACCCCGTCCACCATGAGCGCGACGTCGGCGCCGAACCGGTTCGCGATGTCGTCGCGGTTCGCGGTCGTGTCCTCTATGGAGTCGTGGAGGAGGGCGGCGGCCACGGTATCCGCGTCCAGCTTGTTGTCGATGAGGATCTCCGCGACGCCGAGCGGATGCACCAGGTAGGGTTCTCCCGAAGCCCGCTTCTGGTCGACGTGGAGTTCGTCGGCCCAGGCGGCCGCGGCGAGGATGCGGCCGCGGTCCTCTTCGGGATAGGCGTTGGTTTTTTCCGCGAAGGCCGAGAGGAGCTCGTTCATGGATCCGTCATTCCCCCGGCGACGCCCGATTTCTCCGGCGCGCTGCCTCCCGTGACCCGCGCGAGCCCGGCGAGGTCGCGATAGGTCTCGATATCGATGAAGCCCGACTCGCGCATGAGGTCGGCGACGAGGGCGGCCTGTTCCTCCCCCGATTCGACCAGAATTCGCCCCTCCCCGTCAAGCCGCTCGCGGCTTTCCGCGATGAGCCGGCGGATGAGGTCGAGGCCGTCCGGGCCTCCGTCCAGCGCGAGCGTCGGCTCCCGCCGCACCTCTATCGCCAGGCGGGGGATGACGCCGCTCGGAACGTACGGCGGGTTGGAGACGATGAGGTCGAAGCGGCCCGGAAGGGCGGCCAACAGGTCGCTTTGGAAGAACCGAATCGCGCCTGCCGGCTCCGGGCTTCCGGCGATCGCGCCGTCCGCGTGGTCGGCGCG